>JAOPUS010000344.1 GCA_025963345.1 Blastococcus sp.
GTGCCGGGGGCGTCTGTGCCCGGGGCGCCCGTGCCCGGGGTCCCAGCGCCGCCCGGTGTCGTCACGGCAGTGCCGACCAGCAGCGGCGCGGCGTAGGTCCGCCCGAGGACGGTTCCGTCCCGGTACAGCTGCACGGTGAGCACGTAGCGGCCGTCGCCGAGGTCCATGGACGGGGACAGGGCCAGGTCGGCGAGCGAGTCGGCTGCGCCGAGGGCGAAGACCGCCTCACCGGAGTCGTCGGTGGTGAGCGTGGTGCCGCCGAGCGACAGCTCCTTGCCCGAGACCGCCCAGACCTCGCCCCCCATCTCCATGCCGAGGCCCACCGCGACGGAGTAGTCGCCGGTGGCGTCGGCCCCGGTTGCACTGACGCCGGGCTCGACGACGCCGGCCGGGGCCGTCATCGACGTGAACGTGTAACGCACCGCGCCGAGCGCGCCGTCGGCCAGCGAGCCGATCGACAGCCGTCCACCGGTCACCGACTTTCCGGCGAAGGCCGGCACCGGGTCGACGTCGTCCAGCAGTGCCTGCTTGAGCTGGGCGGCGGTCGCGTCCGGCCAGGCGGCCCGGTAGAGGGCGTAGGCGGCCGCCACCTGGGGCGCGGCGATCGACGTGCCGGAGACCAGCCGGAACGAACCGTCGTTCCAGGTCGTGAAGACCAGGTCGCCCGGGGCGAAGAGGTCCACGGCCGTAGCGCCGTAGGCCGAGCTGGAGCTGATCCCGTCGGCGGCGGTCGAGTTGCCGACCGTCACCACGTTGGCCTCGGTGAGGCTGGCCGGGTACATGACCGAGGTGTCCCGGTTGGCGCTGTCGTTGCCCGCAGCGGCGACGACGAGCACGTCGTGGGCCGCGGCGTAGGCGATGGCCGACTTCAGGTTGTCGAGGGCCCAGCCGCTGAACGAGCCGCCCCAGGAAGCGTTGATGACGTCGGCGCCGTGGTCGACGGCATAGCGGATCGCCTCCGCGCCCAGGGTGACGTCGACCGAGGATCCACTGCCGATGACCAGCGGCATGATCGTGACGTCGGGGGCCACGCCGGCGGTGCCGAGGCCGTTGCCCGCCCGGCCGCCGATGACGCCCGAGACGCTGGTGCCGTGCGTGCCGTAGGTGCCGTTGTCGACGTCGGCGGAGTTGGTCGTGAAGTTCCAGCCGTGGCAGTCGCCGGCCTTGCCGTTGCCGTCGGTGTCGGCCGAGCCGCACGACTCGGCCGGATTCGTCCACAGCGCGCCGGCGAGCTCGGCGTGGTCGGAGTCGTACCCGGTGTCGACGACGGCAACGATCCGGCCGTTGCCGGTCCCGCCGGCCCAGCCTTCGGGAGCGTCGACGTCGGCGTCGGCAACAGCCGGCGAGTTGTAGGAGTTCGTCCCGGTGTTGTCGAGGTTGTAGCCGTACTGCGGGAAGTACGGGTCGGTGACCGTGCCGAGCACCGGCACCGAGGGGGAGAACTCGGCGTCGGCGACACCAGGGAGCACCTCGAGGTGCTGCGGGGCCATCCCCTTCGTGGCCACCAGGGCGCGGCCGTCGCTGAGCCGCTGGGCGCTGACGACCCCGTCGGTGGCCTCCAGGCCGGCGAGCAGGCCGGTGGCGTCGCCCGAGGCGGCGGTGACCACGTACCGGGTCAGGCCGTCGTCCGCACCGAAGTCGGTGGCGATCGGTACCGAGGGCAGCGCCCAGGCCGAGTAGGCAGCCGCGCCCGCGTAACCCGCGGCCACGGCAGCGGCCAGGATCAGTGCCTGGACCCGCTTGCTCTTCATCCGTCGCCCCCCGCACGAGTGCCCTCCGGACCGTCCGGAGCCGCCCGCTCCCCGGTGGCCGGACAGCGGACGTGCGTCTTCTCCGTCGTCAACGGCGTGGTCGGGCCGGGGGTTGAGAGGCCCGCGGACAGGCTCGCCCGGAGGGGTGACGTCGGCGATTCCCTAGACTCCGCGCCATGCTGCTGTCCGACCGCGACATCAAGGCCTCGATCGCCGAGGGGCGCCTCGGCCTCGAGCCCTACGACGCGGGGCTGGTGCAGCCCTCGAGCATCGACATCCGGCTCGACCGGTTCTTCCGGGTCTTCAACAACTCCCGGTACACCCACATCGACCCTGCGCTGCAGCAGGACGACCTGACCAGCCAGGTCGAGCCGGCCGGCGACGACCCGTTCGTGCTGCACCCGGGGGAGTTCGTCCTCGGCTCGACGCTCGAGGTCGTGACCATCCCCGACGACCTCGCGGCGCGGCTGGAGGGCAAGTCGTCCCTGGGCCGGCTCGGGCTGCTCACCCACTCCACCGCCGGGTTCGTCGACCCGGGGTTCTCGGGCCACATCACGCTGGAGCTGTCCAACGTGGCGAACCTTCCGATCACGCTGTGGCCGGGCATGAAGATCGGCCAGCTGTGCTTGTTCCGGCTGACCAGCCCGTCGGAGCACCCCTACGGTTCCGCCGTCTACGGCTCCCGCTACCAGGACCAGCGTGGGCCCACGCCGTCACGGTCCTACCGGAACTTCACCCGCGCGGAGACCCGTCGTCCGTCTGCCTGACGTGGGCGCTGACCGGCGCCTCCGCGCCGGCGGTCTCCAGCACGTCGGTGCAGTGACCGGCTGACGACCAGCCCGGGACGAACCGGTCCACCTCGTCGTCGACGTAACGCTGCCGGGTCACCAGCCAGCCGAGCGCGGTCAGCGCGACCACCCCGGCCAGGACCAGAACGAACATCCCGTCGTAGCCGCCCGTGGCGCCGCGCAGGACGCCCACGAGCAGCGGCCCACCGCCGGCGAGCAGGTAGCCCCAGCCCTGGGTGACCGTGGAGAGGGCCGCCGTCGTCTCCGCCGTCCGGGCACGCAGCGGGATCAGGGTGAGGACCATCGCGAAGGTGCCCATGCCCAGGCCGAGCAGCAGCATCCAGAGCCAGGGGGCCGCGAGCGGGGCCTGCCACAACCCGATCCAGCCGACGACGTAGGCGCACATGAACAGCGCCAGCAGCGGCCGCTGCCACCGGGGGTTCACCGTGAGTGCGGGGACGACGGCGTTCACCGGGATGACGACGATCGCGTTGACACCGAGCAGCAGCCCGGCGGTGGCGGCGCTGAGCCCCGAGTCGCGCAGGTACTGGGCCGACCAGCCGACGATCACGTAGGCCTGCATGGCCTGCACGCCGAAGAACGCGGCGAGGGCGAGGGCCAGCCGGCTGTGCAGCAGCGACCGCATGCGGACGGCGGTGTGCGACCCCCGGGAGACGCCCTTCCGGGCCGGGACGGCGAGCCACGGCACCGCGGCGACCACCGCCAGCACCGCCCAGACTCCGAGACCCCAGCGCCAGCCGTCGGTGCCGACTGCGTCGGCGATCGGCTGGGTGGCGACGGCGACGACCGACCCACCGACGCTCAGAGCGGCGCTGTAGGCCCCGACCAGCAGGCCGGTGCGCTCGGGGAAGTAGCGCTTGACCAGGCTCGGCAGCAGGACGTTGCCCAGGGCGCCACCGGTCATGGCGAGCACGGTCCCGACGACGAAGAGCCAGAAGGATCCGGCTGTGGCGCGCAGGACCATGCCTGCGGCCATCGTGAGCAGGGCGCCGGCCAGCACGTGCGAGTCGCGGTAGCGGGCCGACAGGGGTGGTCCGGCGAATCCCAGGGCGGCGAAGCACAGCAGTGGGAGTGAGGTGACGAGGCCGGCCAGGCCGCTGCTCAGGCCCAGGCCCGCCTCGATCTCCTCCAGCACCGGGCCGACGCTGTTGACCGCCGTCCGCAGGTTGAGGCCGGTGAGGACGATCGCGACGCCGATCAGCAGCAGCCCCCGCCGGTGGTCTCCGGCGGCGGGGGAGGAGGACTGTGCGGCGGTGCGGGTCACCCCGGCATGGTCCTCCACGGCGGGCCACCGTCGGCGCCCGGGCCGGAGCTGCCCGCTCCCGGGAACCACGACGGCGCGCGTTCCCGGGGGAACGCGCGCCGTCGGATGGAACGTGGAGCCGGCTGTCAGCCCTGCGGCCGGTGCTCCGTGGCCGCCGAGCCGGTTCCCGCGGGATCGTCGGGGACGGTCCCGACCTCGGGGCCGGAGTCGGTGCCCGGGGCGCCGACCGGCGCCATCGAGCGGAGCAGGATCTGGCTGACGTCGAGGACCTCGACGTGGTCCTTGGCCTCGCCGTTCTGCTTCTTCGTGTTCAGCGCGTCGCTCAGCATCGTGATGCAGAACGGGCAGGCGGTGGAGATGACGTCGGGATCGAGCTCGAGCGCCTCCTCGGTGCGCTCGGCGTTGATCCGCTTGCCGATCTTCTCCTCCATCCACATGCG
>JAOPUS010000292.1 GCA_025963345.1 Blastococcus sp.
GTCCTCGCCGCCGTGTCCGCGCCGTCGTCACTGGCCGTGGAGCTCGCCCGCGAGGTAGGCATCACGCTGATCGGCTTCCTGCGCGGCGACGGCTGCAACGTCTACACGCGGACGGAGCGGATGACCGGAGTCTGAGGGACGGGATGGGGCGGTGCGACCGCTCCAGGCGTGCGGTGGCGCGGCGGCCGGCGATGCATGCCGCTGGGTCACCACGCGCCGGGGGCATTGCGGGCGGCCGCACACGGCGCCCGCATGGGTGCCGAGGCGACGGCCCTCCGTGCCACAGTGCTGGATCGCTCTCAGCGGGTCCGGTCGCCCGGGGAGCCGACTCCAGGCGCAGAGAGGCCTGACATGCCACTCGACGACTCATCCATCACCCGCTTCCTCGAGACCTTCCCGGGTGAGGTGCTGCGGCCCACCGATGACGGGTTCGCGCGAGCGAGGGCCGAGGCCGTCTGGAACGGTGCCATCACGCGCCAGCCCGGGCTCATCGTGCGACCCACGTCGACCGAGGAGGTCGCCGCGACGCTCGCCCTCATCCGGGAGACGGGTGCGGACGTGACCGTGCGCGGCGGCGGGCACAACGGAGCCGGGAACGCCGTGGCTGACGGCGCGGTCATGATTGACCTGTCCCGGCTCGCCGGCGTCCGGATCGATCCCGAGACCCGGCGCGCCCATGTCGACGGGGGCGCGACCTGGGCCGCCGTCGATGCCGCGACCGCGCCGCATGGCCTCGCGCTGGTGGGCGGCACGGTCAGTGACACGGGAGTGGCCGGCCTGACCCTCAGCGGCGGCATGGGCTGGCTGATGTCCCAGCAGGGGCTGGCCTGCGACAACCTGGTCGCGGCCACGCTGGTCGCCGCCGACGGCCGTACGGTGACCGCCTCGGACCAGAGCCATCCCGACCTCTTCTGGGCGCTGCGGGGAGCGGGCACCAACTTCGGGGTGGTCACAGAGCTCGTGTTCGCCCTGCACGAGGTGAACCCCATGGCGAACCTGGGGCTGTTCTTCTGGGGCCTGGAGGACGCCGCCGCACCACTCGCCTTCGCCAGGGACTACCTGTTCGAGCTTCCCACGGACATGGGTGCCGCGGTGGTCGCGCTGTCCGCGCCGCCCGAACCTTTCGTGCCGGAGCAGCACCGCGGGGTTCCCGGGGTCGCCGTCATAGTGACGAGCTGGGGCAGTGCCGAGGAGCACGCCGCCGCAGTGGCGCCCCTGCAGCAACGGAATCCGCTCGTCGAGCTGGTCACTCCGATCCCGCATGTCGCGTTGCAGCAGATGCTCGATGCCGGGAATCCGTGGGGTGCCCTCGCCTACGACAAGGGCCTCAACCTGGACGACCTGTCGGACAGCGCCATCGACGTCCTTCTCGCGTGGATGGCACGCAAGACGTCCCCGCTGTCCTACGTGCCGATGTTCGCGCTGCGTGGCCGGTACCGCGAGATCCCTGACGGGGCGACGGCCTGGGGCAGCCCCCGCAGCGCACGATGGGCAGCCGCAATCGTGACGCTCGCCACCGACGAGGAGACCTTCGCGGCCGACCGCGCATGGGCCCGTGACTTGTGGCAGGCGCTCCGACCGTACGCACCCGGCGACGACGTCTACGTCAACTTCGAGGCCGACCTCGATCACCAGAGGGTTCGCGCTTCGTACGGCGAGGAGAAGTACCGCCGCCTGGCCGCGCTCAAGGCCGAGTGGGACCCGGAGAACGTGTTCCGGCACAACGCCAACATCCCGCCCGCGGCGGTCGGCATCCCGGCCCCCCGGGGAGCGACCACGGCCCCGGCCGACGAGACCGTCCGCTGAACGTCACCGGCCGGGTCGGTCACCGTCCCGCCCGGCAGCGTGGGCCCGGGCTCGACGAGAAGGAGGCAACCTCCGACGAGCTCAGTCCGCCGAGCGCTCCTCCGGTGCGGGCTGCGGGTGATCTCCGCCGCGGAGCTGGCTGACCACGTGAGGGAGCAGGGGACCGAGCACGGCCAGGGCGTCGCGGACGCCGCCGGTCGAGCCCGGCAGGTTGACGATCAGCGTGCGGCCCGCCGTTCCGGCCAGGCCTCGCGACAGAACCGACGTCGGCACGCCGTGGTCCGCGCCGTATCGCCGCACCGCCTCTGCGATGCCCGGCGCCTCCCGTTCGAGTACCCGCCGGGTCGCCTCCGGTGTGACGTCGGTGGGGGAGAGGCCGGTGCCCCCGGTCGTGAGGACGACGTCGAAGTGGGCATCCACCGCCGCGCGCAGCACGGCCTCGAGCTCGCCGACGTCGTCGGGCCGCACGTGCGGGCCCTCCACGTCGAACCCGAGCCCGGCCAGGCCCTCGGCGAGAGCCTTGCCGCTGCGGTCCTCGTACACGCCCGCGAACGCCCGGTTGGACGCCGTCAGCACCAGGGCCCGGGCGTCGGCGGGAAGCTCACTCATCGGAGCCACTCCCCGCTCTTGCCGCCACTCTTGGCGAGCAGGCGGACGTCGGTGATCGAGGCCCGCGGATCGACCGCCTTCACCATGTCGATCATCGTCAGCCCGGCGACGGCGACCGAGGTCAGCGCCTCCATCTCCACGCCCGTCCGGTCTGCCGTCCGCGCGGTCGCGGTGATCTCGACGGCCTCGTCGGTGACCTCGATGTCGACGGTGACCCCGTGCAGCGCGATCGGGTGGCACAGCGGCACGAGGTCCGGCGTCCGTTTGGCCCCGGCGATGCCTGCGATCCGGGCGACGGCGACGGCGTCGCCCTTCGGCATGCCGGAGCCGCGCAGCAGGGCGACGACCTCCGGGCTGACCAGCACCCGGCCGGCCGCCGTCGCCACCCGGGCGGTCACCGGCTTCGCACTGACGTCGACCATCCGGGCGGCCCCGGTCTCGTCGACATGAGTCAGCCGCTGTTCCGTCATTGGAGCGCTCCTTCGATCAACACGACGTCGACCTCGGCGCCGTCGGGAAGTTCGGTGACGTCCTCGGGGACGACGACCAGGCAGTTGGCCCGGGCCAGGTGGGCGACCAGGTGCGATCCGGGTCCACCCACCTGGGAGACCCGGCCGCCGTCGTAGCGGCCGCGCAGGAACTGGCGGCGCCCGGCGGGGGAGCGCAGGGCACCGGTCAGCCGGGCCGGCGCCCGGAGTCGCTCGGGGGACGAGTAGCCGAGGGCCCGGCGCAGCGCGGGCCGGACGAAGACCTCGAAGGAGACGAAGGCGCTGACCGGGTTGCCGGGCAGGGTCACCACCGGGACGCCGTCCACCGTGCCCACGCCCTGGGGACCCCCGGGCTGCATGGCGACCTTGGTGAACTCGACCGTGCCGAGTCCGCGGAAGGCGTCCTTCACCACCTCGTAGGCCCCGGCGCTGACGCCACCGCTGGTGATCAGCAGGTCGGCGCCGGCCAGTTCGCTGCGGACGGTGGCGAGGAACTGGTCGACGTCGTCCGGGACGAAGTGCAG
>JAOPUS010000364.1 GCA_025963345.1 Blastococcus sp.
GGCCAGGTCGCGGGTCCAGCTGCGTACCCAACGCGGTGACTTCGCCGGTGGCATGGTGTGGACGGCGGTCAGCTCGACGTCCATCGCGCCGGCGACGGCCAGCCGGACCGTGGGCTGCTCGAAGCCGCCGGGCACCGCGCCGAACTTCTCGACCGGCAGCCGGCTCCAGACGGCGCCGGAGGCCGAGGCCACGCTCCCCGGCCGGGCCGGGATGACGTGCGCCCAGGGCAGGAGCTCCCCGAGGCCGGCGTCGCGGAGCCCGGTCTCGGCCCGCGGAGTGAGCTCCTGCACCGAGAGGACGTCGACGTCGAGCCGGCGGACCAGGTCGACGACCGGCCTCGGGTGCGCGAGCCCCTTGCGCAGGCTGACCGTCGCGATGCGCAGCCGCGCTCCTACCCGAGGGACGGGCGGCCCGCTGCTCCGCCGGTGGGCCAGTACCGCAGCTGCGAGAACGGCCCCCGAGCCGGCGGACAGCAGCGCCGCGGTGCCGGAGCCCGTGCGGACCGCCACGGCGAGCGGCAGCAGCGCCCCCGCGGCGGCGTACGGCGTGAACGACATGGCGGGCACCAGCGGGAAGCCCCGCTCGGCGCCGGTCACCCGGAGCGCGGCCCACGCCGCCCACGGCAGCGCGACGGCAGTCGCCAGCCGGCGGCGATTCCCGGACGCGACCATCGCCGCCACCGTAGCCGGGGCTCACTCCGGCGCTGTTCGGCGCCGTGGTCGCCCCGTGGACGGCGCGGATAGATTGGGCGTGCGATCGGCCGGCGAGGCGGACGGACGATGTCGTACGGAGGAGGGCCGCAATGACCAGCGGGCACCTCGAGGTAGAGACCAAGTACGACGTGGAGGAGAACTTCGCCGTCCCCGATATGAGCGGGCTGGCCGGCGTCGCGACCGTGGACGAGCCCGTGGAACACCAGCTGGAGGCCGTCTACCTCGACACCGAGGACCTGCGGTTGCTCCGCGCGCGGGTCACGCTGCGCCGCCGCACCGGGGGGCCGGATGCCGGCTGGCACCTGAAGCTGCCGGCCGGGACCGCCCGCCGCGAGCTGCACGCGCCCCTGGGCGAGGCGACGAAGGACGCGCCCCAGGCCCTGCAGGAGCCGGTGGCGGGGATCCTCCGCGGGGCCCGTGCCCGACCGGTGACGACGCTGCGGACCCACCGCCTGGTCACGGCGTTGCGTGCTGCCGACGGAGAGCTCCTCGCCGAGATCGCCGACGACACCGTGACCGCGACCCTGCTCGCCGGCCCGGACGGCGCGGCGGAGGTGTACGCCTGGCGGGAGGTCGAGGTGGAGCTGGGCTGCGGTGACGAGGCGCTGGGTGCGGCGGTGGGGGAGCGGCTGATCTCGGCCGGCGCCCGGCCCTCGTCCTCGGCGTCGAAGGTGGGCCGGGTGCTGGCCGGCCGGCTCGCCGGGCAGCCGTCGGGGAGCCACGCGCGGGGCCCGAAGCGGAAGAAGAAGGGGCCGGCGGCGGGGGAGTTCCTGCACGCCGCGCTGAGCGAGCAGGTGGCGGCCCTGCAGGCGGCCGACGTCCAGCTGCGCACCGAGCAGCCCGACGCCCTTCATCAGGTCCGGGTCGCCGCGCGGCGACTGCGCAGCACCCTGGCCGCGTTCCGGGACGTGCTGGACCGGGAGGCGACCGCGCCGCTCCGCGAGGAACTGTCGTGGCTGGGCGGGCAGCTGGCGAGCGCCCGCGACGAGGAGGTGGCGCTGGAGCACCTGCGGGCCGTGGTGGCGGACGAACCGGTGGAGCTCGTCCTCGGGCCGGTGGCCGCGCGCCTGCAGCAGACCGCACTGCGCGAGATCCGCGCCGGACTGGACCGGGCGCTGCTCACCGTGTCGGAACCGCGCTATCTGCGGTTGCTCGACGACCTGCATGCGCTGCTCGCCGACCCACCTTTCACCGCGCGGGCGGAGGGGGCGCTGAAGCCGGTCCTCCGGGCCACCACCCGGCGTTCCGTCCGGCGGCTGCGCCGTCGGCTGGCCGCGGCACGTCGAGCCCCGGAACCGGCACGGGCCGAGGCGCTGCACGAGGTCCGCAAGGCCGCCAAGCGGGCCCGGTACGCCGCGGAGGTCGGGCGCGGCGAGCTGGCTCACGTCACGGCGCTGGCCCGCTCGGCCAAGCGGGTGCAAACGGTGCTGGGGGAGGTGCAGGACACCGTCGTCACGCGGGAGCAGTGCCGCCGCCTCGGGATCGCAGCCGCGGCGGCGGGGGAGAACTCCTTCACCTACGGCCGACTGAACGGCCTCGAGCAGGCGCGTGCGGAGCGCGCCGAGGCGAAGTTCTGGGCGCTGGAGCGCGAGGTCCGCCCCGTGCTGAAAGCCGCTGAGTGACGCTGATCGGACTGCTGGGCTTCGTCACGGTCATCCTGGTCGCAATGCTCCTGCTGCACGGCTACCTGTGGTGGCGGCTGGTCCGCAGCACCACGCTCCCCGGGCGTGCCCGGCAGGGGCTGACCGCTCTGACGGTGGTGCTCGGTCTCCTGCCCGCACTGGCGGTCGGCCTGCGCGGCACCCTCCCCCTCGACGCAGCAGCCCCGCTGGACTGGGTCGCCTACAGCTGGCTCGGAATCGCCTTCTACGCCTTCCTCGCCCTGCTCGTCCTGGAGCCGATCCGCCTGCTCGCGAGACTGGTCAGCCCGAGTGGGGCCCGGACACGAACCGCACAAGTAGGGGACGAGGTCGTGCCGAGTGAGGCCCGGAGGGTCTCGGGCAGGCGCGACGATGGGGCTCAACGAGAAGGGGGAACGGCTCCTGGCCGCGGTGCGATCCGCGAGGATCGCAATGTCACAGCCCCCCTCCCCCGGCGCATGTTCCTCGCGCGGAGCCTGGCCGTCACGGCGGGCGCGGTCGCCCTCGGCACGGCAGGGACGGGTGCCTACATCGCCAACTCCGCTCCTGTCGTCCGTCGGGTGCCGATCACCCTGCCCCGCCTGGAGCCGGCTCTGGACGGTCTGCGCATCGTCACCTTCTCCGACGCCCACCTGTCGGCCACCTACGGCGGACGGCGGTTCGAGCGGCTGGTCGAGATCGTCAACGGCCAGCGCCCGGACGTCGTGGCGATCGTCGGCGACCTGGTCGACGGCAGCGTGGACGAGCTGCGGGAGGACGTGGCGCCGCTCAAGGACCTGGTCAGTGAGCAGGGCGTCTTCTTCGTGACCGGCAACCACGAGTACTTCGTCGACACCCGGGCCTGGCTGCGGCACCTGCCCACCCTCGGCGTGGACGTCCTGCACAACGAACGGGTCCCGATCCGCCGCGGGACGGCGTCGGTCGACCTGGCCGGAATCGACGACCGGACGGCGGCGCGCTCCGGGGTCCCCGGTCAGGGGGCCGACCTGGACGCGGCGCTCGACGGCCGCGACGACTCGACGCCCGTCGTCCTCCTGGCGCATCAGCCGGCGATGGTGGAGCAGGCGCGGGCCGCCGGGGTGGACCTTCAACTGTCCGGCCACACCCACGGCGGGCAGCTGTGGCCCTTCGACTACGCCATCCGCCTCGACCAGCCGTCGGTGGAGGGCTACAGCCGGCACGGGGACACCCAGCTGTACGTCACCTCCGGCGCCGGGTACTGGGGGCCGCCGATGCGGATCGGCGCCCGGCCGGAGGTCACCGTCGTGGAGCTGCGGGCCTCCCGCAGCTGAGGCGCCGGGGCTCAGCGCGGCTGGAGTGCCTCGAACGCTTCGTCGATGAGCTCCTCGAGCTTGTGCTCGCCGTTGCAGTCCGCCCAGGCCAGCATGCCCAGCGTGAACGCCGCCAGGTAGGCGTTGACCACGACCTGGTCGGCAGGTCGGAGCGTCGCGCCGCGTTCGGCGGGCAGGGCATCGGCGATCATCCCGGCCGTGGTGCGCTCGAACTCCGCCGCCCGGGTCCGCAGCGCCGGGGTCGTCGCGATCACCTGCCAGCGGGCGAGCTGAGCCTCCCGGAACTCGGGGCTCCACTGGGCGAACCAGAGCGGGGCCGCGCGCCGGATGCGGTCGGCCACCGGGAGATCGGCCGGCTGGTCGGCAAGGAGGGCGTTCATCTCCTCGGCGGTGGGCAACTGCATCACCAGGTGTTCCTTGGACTGGTAGTGCGCGTAGAAAGTCGGCACCGAGACGCCGGCGCCGGCCGCGATCTGCCCGACGCTCGCCTGCTCGAAACCCAGCTCCTGGAACAGGCGCATGGCGCTGGCGTAGATCCGCTGATGCGTGTCGTCCCACCGACGCGCGCGCCAGTCCTGCGAATCGCTCACACCATGATCCTCCGTCGCCTTGTCGCCCCTGACCAGCGCCCGCACCGATGATCACTGGTTCGTGGTGGCCCGCACGCGCCGGGCGTACCCCGCACGATCCGGTTCACGCTCCCGATCCGGGAGTCGCCCCCGGCAGACTAGACAACGAGCGAATCGCCATCCGGGTGCGGCCCGGCGCCGGGCGGACGGCGGTCGGTGGGGCCCACGACGGAGCTCTGGTCGTGTGGGTGGCCCAGCCGGCTGTGGACGGCCGCGCCACCGAGGCCGCCCTGGCCGCCTCGCCGAGGCGCTGGGGGTCCGTCGTCGTCAGGTGACGCTGCTCAGTGGCGCGACGAGCGCACACCTTGGTCATCGACGTCGAGGGCGGGGACGACGGTCTGCTGGAGGAACTGCTCAGCCGGTGAAGGCGCCGGTCTCGGCCAGCCGCGACGGGGTGACCGTCTTCAGGGCGGCCACCGCCTTCTCCAGCGGGACCAGCTCGATCTCGGTGCCGCGCAGCGCGACCATCTGCCCGTGCGCGCCCTCGTGCGCGGCGATCGTCGCGTGCAGCCCGAAGCGGGTGGCCAGGACGCGGTCGAAGGACGTGGGGGTGCCGCCACGCTGGACGTGCCCGAGCACAGTGGTGCGGACCTCCTTGCCGGTCCGCCGTTCCAGTTCCTCGCCCAGCTGCTGGGCCACGCCGGTGAACCGGCGGTGCCCGTACTCGTCCACGCCGCCGTCGCGCAGCAGCATCGTGCCCGGCTTGGGGGTCGCGCCCTCGGCGACGACGCCGATGACGTGGGTGTCACCACGCGCGAACCGGGCGGTGACCAGCCGGCACACCTCCTCGACGTCGAAGGGCTCCTCGGGCACCAGGGTGAGGTGGGCCCCCGAGGCGAGCCCGGCGTGCAGCGCGATCCAGCCGGCGTGCCGGCCCATGACCTCGACGAGCAACACCCGCTGGTGGGACTCGGCGGTGGTGTGCAGACGGTCGATCATCTCGGTGGCGATGCTGACCGCGGTGTCGAACCCGAAGGTCAGGTCGGTCTCGCCGATGTCGTTGTCGATCGTCTTGGGGATGCCCACGACCGGCACTCCGGCCTGCGACAGCATGTGCGCCGCGGTGAGCGTGCCCTCCCCGCCGATCGGGATCAGGACGTCGATCCCGTGGGCGGCCAGCACGCCCTTCATCTGGGGCAGCCCCCGGTCCAGCAGCTCGGGCGCGACGCGGGCCGAGCCGAGCGTCGTCCCCCCGCGGGTGAGCAGGCCGTCGACAGCGGCGATGTCCAGCGGGGTTGTCCGGTCCTCCAGCAGACCGCGCCAGCCGTCCCGGAAGCCGATCACCTCGCTGTCGTAGTGGCTGGCGGCCGTGCGGACGACGGACCGGATGACGGCGTTCAGGCCGGGGCAGTCGCCCCCGCCGGTGAGGACACCGATGCGCACGCGCAGCTCCCGGAATGGTCGGAGCAGAATGGTCGGAGCAGCGACCATACGTCATGACGTCTTGATGTTTCCGATCCGGCAAGCCGACAGAACGTGAAGGTCGGCACATGTGACGTCCCATACGACATGACGACCAGACGTCTTGCCGTCCCGTACCTTTGGCGTCGTGGTGAGCCCCGTGTCCGGACCGAAGTACCTGTCGGTCCGGGAGCACCTCCGGCGCCGCGTCACCGCACTGCCCGAGCAGACCCTCCTGCCGCCGGAGCCGGTGCTCTGCGCCGAGTACGGGGTAAGCCGGATCACGCTGCGCCGCGCGGTCGACGGCCTGGTCGCCGACGGGCATCTGGTCCGTGAGCAGGGCCGCGGCACCTACGTCACCCGCCCGGCCATCCGGCACGAGTACCGCGAGAGCTTCGTGCACCGGATCGCCGGGTTCAGTTCGGTGATGAGCGAGCAGGGGGCCCAGGTGGGCACGAAGGTGCTCACCCAGCGCGTCGTCCCCGCCTCGGCCACCGTGGCCGTCGAGCTGACCCTCGACGGCACCGCCGACGTGGTGGAGCTCGAGCGGCTGCGCAGCGTCGATGGCGAGCCCAACCACGTCGCGCACAGCTTCCTGCCCGCCACGATGTACCCGCGGGCGGCCGTGGAGGACTTCAGCCACGGCTCGCTGTACGAGTTCCTGCGGCGCGAGTACGACGCGGACCTCGCCACCGCCCGGATCGTCGTCGACGTCGGAACCGCCGCGCCCGACGAGGCCGACCTCCTGCGCGTGGTGGCGGGGTCCCCGCTGCTCGTCGTCCGCACGACCGTCCGGGACAGCGCCGGCCATCCGCTGGTGCACAGCTTCAGCCGGTTGCGGCCCGACGTGAGTCAGGTCGAGTTCGAGGTCTCCGTGGGCGGCCGCTGATGACCGCCGCGTCGACCAGTTGCAGCGGCGTCCGCGAGGTCCCGCAGGCCCGGTCCGAGGTCTGGCGCGCGCTGGCGGTGCTGGAGCCCTACTGCGCCGTCTGCGACGTCTCCTACGTCATGGGAGAGGCGGCCGGCGCTCCCGGCGTGGGGACGACGTTCGTCTGCGCACCCGGCCGACTGGACGGCGGCCCGCCCGCCCCCGGTGCGCCACAGGGCGAGATCGTCGACTGGGAGCCGACCCGGCTGGTCACCACCCGCCTGGTGCTCACACCCGAGACGTGGACGACGCGGATCGAACTGGCCGACACCGATGCGGGCGGCACGCGGGTGGCCATGACGATCACCCACGAGCCCACCGGTGGCAGCCGGGTCGTTCGGCGGCTGCAGCGCGGGGCCCTGCGCCGGCTGGTGCAGCGGACCGTCGACGCCGAGCTGGACAAGGTGCCCGCGCACGTGGCCCGGGTCCCCGACGGCGCCTGACGTCACACCCCCGATCGGGGGAATTGTGCTTCGCCGGTTCCGCACGGGGTACAGAGGCTCGTCGTGAACCGGTGCGCTGCACCCGGCGCTGTGCCGGGACCGCGTGCGCCGGTCGAACGAAGGAGAACGCTGTGCAGATTCTCGGCCTCATCGTGGTCGGCCTCATCATCGGCGCCCTCGCCCGGCTCATCAAGCCCGGTAAGCAGCGTCTGAGCATCCTCATGACGCTCGTGCTGGGCGTC
>JAOPUS010000376.1 GCA_025963345.1 Blastococcus sp.
GCCTCCGCCGCCGCCATGGCCCGCCCGATCTCGCCGGCCGCCGCGAGCACGGGAGTGGCCAAGTACAGGACCGCGGTGGGGAACGGGACGCCGAGCCGCGGGATCCCGGTGAGCGCCGCCGTGGCCCGGTCGACGGCCTCCCCGGCCCGCCCCGGCGCCTGCAGCAGCTCGACCGAGGCGGTCGCCAGCAGCATGCAGCCAGCCAACGAGCCGGGGCGCGCGTCGGGCAGGAGCCGGTCGAGCCGCGCCAGGGCGTCAGCGCGGGTATCCGGACGGGACACGGCCACACCGACGTACTCGGCCTCCAACAACCGGCGCAGATCGGGGTCGACGTCGGCGGCGTCCGCCTCGGCGATAGCCCCCGCCAGGACCTCCAGGGCGCGGGGCAGCTCCCGCGCCGCCAGCAGCCCACGCGCCAGCCGCAGCGCGACGCGGGCACGCGGGGCGGATCCGGTCGTGGTGGACAGTGCCTCGGCCAACCTGGCCGGCCCGGCGGCCCTGCCGAGACGCGTCTCCGCGTCGCCCAGCTCGAACAGCAGTTGGGGGCGCAGCTCCGGTGCGGGCGGCTCGGCGAGGGCGCGTTCGAGGTAGGCGACGGCGGGCTGGGCCGCCCCCTTGGCGAGCGCCTCTCGGGCCGCCTCCCGGAGGCGGTCGACGACCCACGGGTCCCGCAGCGACGGGATCTGCAGCAGGTGCGCGGCCACGGCCTCCGCGGGGAGGCCGTCGGCAGCCAGCTCCCGGGCGGCATCGCGGTGGGCCAGCTGCCGCTCGGTCCCGGGCATGTGGTCGGTCACCGCCTGGGCGACCAGCGGGTGGACGAAGTCCAGCCGTGGTTCGAGCACGACCAGGCCAGCCGCGACCAGCCGGTCAACCGCGCGGGCGGTGTCGACCGGGTCCAGGACGGCGACGCCCGCCAAGAACCGGAGCTCGGTGCCGCCGCCCAGCACCGCGAGGGCCCGGGCGACGGCGGCCGCCGAGGGCGGTAGCTGGTGCAGCCGGGGAAGGACGAAGGCGCTCACGATGGCCGGCGCCCGGTCGAGCACGGCCTCGGTGGCGGTGGCGTCGGGCGCGACCCCGGCCGTCAGCAGGGACCGGGCCAGCGAGGTCAGGAGCAGCGGGTTGCCCTCGCTGACTTCGTGGCACGCGGCGGCGAACCGGTCGTCCACGTCGCCAGGGAACACTGTGCGTAGCACGACGCCCGTCGCGGCGTCCGAGAGCGGGGCCGGGCGCAGGACGGTCGTCCCGGGCTCGGCCGCCAGGGCCTCGAGGAATTCCCCGGCGTCACCGTCGGGCTCGGCCGGCCGCGTGGCGACGGCGATCAGCACCGGCAGGTCCGCCACCCGGTGGGCGATGTGGTGCAGTGCCCGCAGCGAGGAGCCGTCGGCCCAGTGCGCGTCATCGACCGCCAGCAGCAGCGGTCGCCGCTCCGCGAGCTCAGCCACCAGCCAGTAGATACCGTGGAGGGCGGCGAAGCTGGGTGCCGCGGTCTCGCCGAGGTCCAGCGCAGGGCCGGCGAGCCGCGCGGCACCCTGCATCAGACCGGCACGCTCGGCCGGGTCACGCAGCACCGGTTCGAGCAGGTCCCGGACGACGCCGAAGCCGAACTCCCGCTCCAGCGGGCTGGCCCGCGCGATGAGCACACGGAACCCCCGCCCCGCTGCGGCCGTGCGCGCCGCGTCCAGCAGACGCGTCTTCCCGATGCCGGCCGGCCCCTCGAACACCAGCATCCTGCCCCGGCCGGACGCTGCCGCGGCGAGCCCGTCCTCGACCGACATCAACTCGGCGGACCGCTCCAGGAGCATGTCCGGCGGAGGCACCGTGCGGGTCATCGAGCCCAACGTTAGGGGTAGACCCTGACGCGGAACAGGGCCGTCCGCGCGTGTACTGCCCGTGTCCGATGCGACGACTCGCGCAGACCGGCAGCACCGTCGGCACGGGCTGCCGCGGTCGTCAAACCGTCTCCACGGCAGGGGAAAGCTGACATGTTCCAGATCACTGGCGTTTCTGTCCCGAACCGCAACGGGGTGAGGATCTTCGGTGGGCCACCGGACGACCGGAAGGTCCGCAGCATCGGCGAGTCTTTCGCCGGAGGCGTGTACTGGGTGACCGTGCAGAACATGGGCACGCTCACCTTGGAGGACATCGGGTGGACGCCCCAACAGGCCTGGGGTGTCCGGCTGAACAGCTCCCCGGACAGCGTGTGGCTCTACCAGGGGGGCGGGCAAGCCAGCATCGCGATCGACGCCGACGGAGAGGTCAGCATCAACGGCACCGACATGCACACGACCCTGATCGCCCGAGGGAATGGGCAACCTGCGCACAGCAACGAGGAGTACCTGGCCGCGGCACAGCGGTTCGCGCCGGTCGTCACCTTTTACCACGACGGGGATGCGGGCTCGGAAGAGCAGTCCTGGCCCTGCTCGATCGACTTCCTGCTGGAGCACAGCACGTTGCGTCGCGGGCAGCACGACTACTCGGGATACAACACCAACGGGGGTACCCCGCCCGGCATCGCTTGGTTCAAGGACCGGTGCCACATCTTCTTCCAGGACCACGGCGGCAACGGCGTCATGCACATCGTTTCGCCGGACGGGCTTGGTGGATGGGACCGGCCCGCGAGTTGGTACCACGGGTCGAACACCAGCGCGGGTCCGTCGGCGGTGGAGTTCCGCGGAAAACTGCACCTATTCTTCCGGGACCCGACCGGCAACGGCATGTACCACGAGTCCTCCACCACCGGCGACGACTGGAATTGGGTCGGCTCCGTCGGGCTGGACTGCGACGGGCAGCCTGAGGTCATCGCCACCCGGGAGTGTCTCTACCTAGTCGCGGTCGACGCAGGCGGCAACGGCATCATGTACGCCAAGTCCACCGACGGTGAGCATTTCAGCCACGGCTACACGGGCTACAACACCAACTCATGGACGTCGCCGAGCGTGGCCTGGTTCAACAACGAGTTCCACATCTTCTTCCAGGACCACGGCGGCAACGGCCTCATGCACATCACCAGCCCCACCGGGGAAGGCGGCTGGAACCGTCCCGCCAGTTGGTACCACGGGGTGAACACCAGCGCGGGTCCCGCGGCGGTCGCCGCCAACGGGAAACTGCACCTCTTCTTCCGGGACCCGGGCGGCAACGGCATCTTCCACCAAGAGTCCACCAGCGGCGACGACTGGGGGCCGGCCGTCTATCTCGGCCTGGACTGCGACGGGCAGCCGCAGGTCACCGTCCACCACGATGACATCTCCCTCGCCTGCGTCGACGCGGGCGGCAACGGCATCATGGTCGGCATCATCGACCCCCTTGCGATCAAGCATCCGGCGCAGAACGACCTCGCCGCCCACGCCGACTCCCTGTGCTACCTGGAGATCGAGCAGAGCGCTTACCGCGGGCAGATGAGCGACGGCCAGGTCACCGCGCCGATGTACTTCACGGTTCAGCAGCGGGACGACGGGCAGGTGGACATCACCTACTTGATGCTTTATGCGTGGCAGGGCGGCCAACCGTGCCGGGCCGACCGGAGGGGCACCGAGTTCAACTGCATCGTCGAGAACTACGGGATGCACCAGGGTGACCTGGAATGGGTCACGGTCCGTCTCGATCCGGCCCTGACCGCGATCGAGCAGGTCGGCTATGCCTGCCACGGCACGATCGACGGCGAGCACGGGGGCGGTTGGTGGCCGACCGAACCCGACCCGACGCGCGGGGGCGCGACTTACCTGCGCGAGGGCGAGCGGCCGATCGTTCGAGTCACCCGCAACGGCCACTCGTGCCGGAACGGTTGGAACACCGGCTCGGACATCGGATGGGCGGAAACCGGCGGCATCAGCGGCCTCGTCCTCATCCTCGACCTGTTCAGCAACCTCGACCCGACCCCCGCGTGTCCCGCCTGGAGGCCGTTCAAGGAAGACCATCCCGGCGGGCTGATCCCACTGGGGCTGACCGCCGAGGGCAAGAGCGTCAACGAACCATGGGCCGTGTACGGGGGCAGGCTCGGCGATCACCGACTCAACTCGTTCGAGAGCGCCACCTACGTCAACGGCCGCCACCTCGATGACTGGGACTGGGCCTACGTCAAGGGCATCGGCTGGGGTGCCGAACTGCTGGGCAAGATCTCCGACGAGGCCATCTACGGAGACGGTCCGTGGGCGCCCGGTACTCGTGACTTCGTGAAGAACAGCGCCCTCCTTTCGATGCAGAAGACTCCCCCTCAGCAGGAAGTGCCCCAGCAAGCAGCAGCGTCGGAATCCGCAACGGCGCAGCCGACGTCGGCCTGACTCGACGAGGAGGCCTCACGCAAGCCACCCGGGTGCGGCACCCCACAACGCAACACCCACGCACGGACTGCCCACCCGGCCCACTGTCAGGTGGGCAGTTCGACCAGGACGACGACGGTGGCGGACATGCCCAGGCGGGTCGCGCACGCGTCCATTGACGCCGGGAGCGGTGGTGTTCGCGACGCCGGCGCAGCACTCGCCGGTCGGTCAGCGAACCAATCGAACTGGGCCCCCGCGAAACGAGTTCCGTCGGCCTCGTGCAGAACGTGGACGAGGCACGGTGGGTCGTACGTGCGCCTGTCGGGGTTCTGGTCGGCCACGACTGCTGCATCCCGGTCAGCGCCTCGCGCAGCCGGGCGGTCTTGGACCGCAGCGTGCCGCGGGCCAGGTCGGCCAGCACGCCCGGGTCGCGCGGACCGGCGATGAGCGCGGCCATGATCGCCCGCCCGGGTCGCGTTTAGTCGCTGGTGGCCTCCATCACCACCCGGGTCACCCCGAGGCCGGCCAGCCAGTCGCCCAGCGCCAGCAGCACGGCGGTCATCGTCGTGACGGTGCAGTCTCCTGCAGCCGCTGGCCGCCCCGGGGCGGGCAGCCGAACGCAAACCACCACCTCGACCTTGCCGACATCCAGCGCCGCCACGCGCTCCATGATCTCGGGCACGTCGTTCTCGATCTGCATCTCCCCGCCCCTCTCCGAAAGGGCGGCCACCCGTAGCAGCTGCAGGGAAACGACGAAGCTAATCCTCGTGCTCGAAGCACACGAAACGGCCCACAGCACAACTCCCGGCGCCCGACTATTCAACGGCCTCGACCGACCAAGGGACGCGACGTCGACGGGCGACCGCGCCCCCATTTTCAGCCCGGAAGGGCGCTCCCCGGTAGGGGAAGCCGCGGACTATTCAAGTCAGAGCTGACCTTGGCCGAGGAAAGGCGTCGCGCCGACATTGCCAGTGTCGAGCAATTGCTCGCCGCCGCCCAACAGGAAGTCAAGCAGCTGCGCGAAGAGGTCTCAGACCTACGTGGCGCTGTTCGAGCTCAACTGAGGGCAACAGCGCAGCAGGCGTCCCCTTGGCCTCGACCACCGGCAGAAGGCCGCATTCCGGGATGGGACCACGAAGGTGATCGAGGGACACGACGAGCCGCGGCGTCATCGCTCGTGGCGGACGGGAGACGTGCCTATGCCCGTGGCACCGTTTGCTGCCCGGACTCCGGCTGGCCCATGCCCCGCCGTTCCTGGGCGGGGACCATCGGCGGGGCCTCATCGGCACCGGTCACGCTTGGTGCACGACTGGCTGCTTCCGTTCCGAGGTGCCGCAGGCTGAACCCCATCATGATCTGCGTGAAGCCTCGCAGCAGCGCCATGAAGCCGACCCAGAACAGGATCAGGTAGGTGCGGCGGGCGATGCTGGTCTGCGGGTCGGAGACGGAGACCCACGCGGCCAGCAAGAGCAGGATCACTCCGCTGAGCAGT
>JAOPUS010000297.1 GCA_025963345.1 Blastococcus sp.
CGCATCCGCCCGGCACTGCCGAGTGGAAGAGGAATTCTGTGGTCCTGTCGGTCATCGCGGCCGCGTTCATCCTGGTGCTCCCCGTGGAGCTCCCGGACAAGACGCTGTTCGCCACCCTCGTCCTCGCGACCCGATTCCGGCCGTTGCCGGTGTTCTTCGGTGTCGGGAGCGCGTTCGCCGTGCAGTCGCTGATCGCGGTCACCGCGGGAAGCCTGCTGACGCTGCTGCCCGACGCCGTGGTGACCAGTGTCGTGGCGGTGTTGTTCGTGGTCGGCGCAGTCATCCTGTGGCGCAGCGTCCGCAGCGGTGCCGAGGAGGAAGAGGACGTCGTCGACGCGCCCGCAGACCCGTCGTTCCTCAAAGCCGCCGCCATCTCGTTCGGGGTGCTCTTTGCCGCGGAGTGGGGCGACCTCTCCCAGCTGGCCACGGCCGGTCTCGCCGCCCGCTACGACGACCCGCTGTCGGTGTTCATCGGCTCCTGGGCCGCGCTGCTCGTCGTGTCCGGGCTCGCCGTGTTCCTCGGCAAGAAGCTGGCCGACAGGCTGCCGATCCGGTTGATCCGCCTGGTCGCGGCGATCCTCTTCTCGGTGTTCGCCGTCATCGCGGTGATCGAGACGATCCGCCTGCTCACCACCTGAGAAATGGCACTTGACCCTGACGTCGCGTCAGGGGCGAGTCTCCTCCCTGACAGGAAAGGGGGAGCCCGATGAACGTGGGCGAGGTCGCGGCACTGGCCGGCGTCACGGTGCGCACGCTGCACCACTACGACCGGATCGGTCTGCTGTCGCCGTCCGGGCGGACGGCGGCCGGCTACCGGCAGTACTCGCCGGCCGATCTCGACCGGCTGCACCAGGTGCTGCTCTACCGCGAGCTCGGGTTCCCCCTCGAGGAGGTCGGGACCCTGCTGGACGCGCCCGACGCCGACCCCGAGGTGCACCTGCGCCGCCAGCACCGGCTGCTGCGGGACCGACTCGAGCGCACCCAGGTCATGGTCGCGGCCGTCGAGAAGGAGATGGAGGCACGCAGCATGGGGATCTCACTGACCCCGGAGGAGCGGTTCGAGGTGTTCGGCGAGCACGACCCGGCCGAGTACGACGCCGAGGTCGAGGAGCGCTGGGGCGAGACCGACGCCTACGCCCGGTCCAAGCAGAAGACGGCCGCGTACTCCAAGGACGACTGGGTGCGGATCAAGGCCGAAGGAGCGGACGTCGAGGCTCGGTTCGCCGCCGCACTCACGGACGGCATCCCGGCCGACTCGGACCGCGCGATGGACATCGCCGAGGAGCACCGGCAGCAGATCAACCGGAACTTCTACGACTGCCCGCCCGAGATGCACGCCGGCCTCGGCCGGATGTACGTCGAGGACGAGCGGTTCACGGCCCACTACGAGGAGATCGCGCCCGGCCTGGCGCAGTACGTGAGCACCGCTGTCCAGGCCAACGCCACCCGCCAGGGGGCGTGAGCGACGACGACCCCTGCGGACTGTGCCCGGCCTGCCGCCGCGGCGGCGTGCACTGCGAGAACAAGGGATTCCCGGGGGGCGACCGGGACGGCGGCATGGCCGACTACCTGGTCAGGTCGGCCCATGCCGCGGTCGAGCTCCCCGAGGGCGCGCTGCCGGCGCACGTCGCCGCCCTGGCGATGCCGGACTCACCGCGCACCACGCCGCCCGCAAGGCCGCGCCCCTGCTCCCTGCGACGGCGCGCGCGGTCCTCATCGGGATGGGCGGCCTGGGCCACATCGGGCGGCAATGCGTGCCGGCCATGACGTAGGCCGCCGTCCTGGACGCGACCGACGGCAAGGGCGCCGAGGTGGTCTTCGACCTCGAGAAGGGCCGACTGCCCGGCACGCGGCGATCCTGGTCCCCGCCTGACCCCGACGATGGGCGCTGACGCCCGGTTTCGGGGCAAGGAACCGGGCGTCAGCGCACAGTGTTCGTCTGCCGGTCAGATCCGGATGAGCAACTCCCCGTGGAGCATGCCGAGCCAGCCGTCGTCGGCATCGCGCCAGCGCAGCCAGGCGGCCGCGATCTCCTCCAGTTCGCCCGCCGACGCCAGCCCGTAGCCCACCGCCTGCCCGGCGAACGCCGATGCCGTCGCCCGGCCGGCCCACGAGTTCCCCCACCACTCCCGCTCGGCCGGCGAGGAGTAGCACCAGGACGACGTCGTGGCCGCGACGTCGCGCAGCCCCGCCGCGTGCGCCCACGACAGCAGCCGCCGGCCGGCGTCGGGCTCGCCGTGGTTGCGCCTGGCCACCCGGTAGTAGAGGTCGAGCCACCGGTCCAGCCCCTCGTCGGCCGGGTGGGTCACGAACGCGCCGTAGTCGACGTCCCGGACCGCGACCACCCCACCCGGCCGGCACACCCGCGCCATCTCCCGCAGCGCGGCCACCGGATCGGTCAGGTGCTGCAGCACCTGATGGGCATGGACGACGTCGAACGAGTCGTCGGCCGCCTCGAGGGCGTACACGTCGCCGACCTCGAACGAGACGGGGGCCCCGGCGCGATCAGCCGCAGCCCTCGCCTCGGCCAACGGGTCCGGAGAGACGTCCAGCCCGACCACCCGGCCCGGCGCGACGCGTACAGCGAGGTCCACGGTGATCGTCCCGGGGCCGCAGCCGACGTCGAGCAGGTCGAGGCCCGGCCGCAGCGAGGGCAGCAGGTAACCGGCGGAGTTCTCGGCGGTCCGCCAGCGGTGCGACTGGAGCACCGGCTCGGCATGGCCGTGCGTGTACGTGTCCATGGGAACAGTCATAACGGATCGTCCCGCACAATGGAACGGCTGTCTCACACAGTAAGACGGAGCAGTGGGCGACCGGCCTCGACCCGGTCGCCCTGCATCTGAACCCGGGCAGCCGCGACGTCGACCTGCGCCGCTAGAGCTCCTGGGCCAGCACCCGCTCGGCGACCTCCACGGCACGGGCGCGGTCGGCCGGCACCAGGCCGATCCGGGTCCGCCGGTCCAGCAGGTCGGCGACCGTCCGGGCGCCCTCGTGACGGACGGCGAACCGCAGCTCCCCCACCGTCTCCGGCCGGCCGGCCACGACCGCGGCGGGCCCCAGTGCCTCGACGACCGGCGCCTCCGTGCCGTAGCGGGCCACCAGCCGGGACGGCGCACCCACCCGCGAAAGCGCTGCCCGAGGCGCCGCCCCCACCAGCGGCAGTCGCCCGGTCAGCGAGCGGGCAGCACCGCGGCCGATGCGGGCCACCACGGCGTCCACCGTCTCCTCGGCCATCGCCCGGTAGGTCGTCAGCTTGCCGCCGACCACCGTGAGAACCGGTCCGTCCCACTGCAGCAGGTGCTTGCGGGAGAGGTCCGCGGTGGCGTTGCCGGGGCCGGCGCCGGCCGAGGCGGGCAGCACCAGCGGCCGCAGCCCGGCGTAGGCGCCGACCAGGTCTGCCCGCGTCAGCGGTTCGGCCAGCACCTGGTTGACGGTGTCCAGCAACTGCTGCACCTCGGCGTCGCTGGGCACCGGATCGCTGTCGGGCACCGGCCCCTCGACCGGCTCGTCGGTCAGCCCCAGGTAGACCAGCCCGTCGGCCTGCGGCAGCGCGAACACGTACCGGGACCGCGAGCCCGGCAGCGGAACGGTCAGTGCCGCGGACGGCGAACCGAGCCGGTCACCGCGTACGACGAGGTGCGACCCCCGCGACGGCTGCAGCCGGATACCGGGCGCCAGCCGCTGCGCCCACACCCCGGCGGCGTTGACCACCACCCGGGCCCGGATGGTCACCGCCTCGGAATTGTCGACAATGGCGTGCACGTCGGACCCGTCGACGGCGGTCACCGACGCCCCCGTCAGGATGCGCGCCCCGTACGCCGCGGCCGTGCGGGCGATGGCCACGACGAGCCGGGCGTCGTCCACCAGTTGCCCGTCCCAGAAGACGACGCCGCCACGGCCGGGCCGGACCCCGGGAGTCAGGCGCGCGACGTCGTCCGGGCCCACCCGCCGGGTCGACGGCAGCGAACCCCGCCCGCCGGGCACGGACAGCCGGACGGCGTCCCCCAGCCGTCCACCGGCCGCGGCGAGGGCCGTCACGTCCCGGCCCGCCTCGTCGGGCACCAGGAAGGGCAGCCTCCGGACCAGGTGCGGCGCCGTCGAACCCATGAGGACGGCGCGCTCACGGGCGCTCTCCCGCGCCAGCCCGATCTCGCCGTGCGCCAGGTACCGCAGGCCGCCGTGGACGAGCTTCGAGGACCACCGGCTGGTCCCGGCGGCGAGGTCGGTGCGCTCCAGCAGCACCACCGAGAGGCCCCGGCTGGCCGCGTCGAGCGCGACACCGGCACCGGTCACCCCACCGCCCACGACCACGACGTCGACCTCGGCCCCCGCAACGCCGGCGAGGTCGGCAGCACGTCGTCCCGGGGAGAGCGTCCCGGGAAGGGAGGCGGTCACCGTGATCGCTCCGACGGAGGCACCGGCAGACTGTAGCGGTGCCCGAGCAGCCGGAACTGACGATCCAGGGCTGGGGCCCGGCCGGCCCCAGCACCACAACGGAGACTGACGACGGCCTGAGCAGCGCGCTGCCCAAGGCCGCCCGCCGCTACCTGTCGAAGGAGCTGGGCTGGTCCCCCCGGTCGACCCCACCGGTCGCCGTCGCCGACATCTCCCTGGCGCCGTCCCGGCTGCCGGACGAGGCCCGCGCCCGGTTCGTGGAGCTGCTCGGTGAGGAGAACGTCCGCACCGACCGGGAGTCGCGGCTGCGCCGGGCCGGCGGCAAGAGCTACCTGGACCTGCTCCGCCGGCGCGAGGGCGACGCCTCCGACGCACCGGACGCCGTCGTGCTGCCCGGCACCACCGAGGAGACCGCCGCCCTGCTGACTGCCTGCAGTGAGCTCGGCGTCGTCGTCGTGCCGTTCGGCGGGGGGACGAGCGTCGTCGGCGGCCTCGCCGGCGTGGACCCCGACGACCGGCCCGCGGTCGCGCTGGACCTCGGCCGGATGTCGTCGGTGCAGTCGCTCGACATCCCCTCGTCCCTGGTCACCGTGGGCCCCGGCATGCGCGGCCCGGCGCTCGAGGAGGAGCTCTCCCGCGACGGCCTCACCTTCGGCCACCTGCCGCAGAGCTGGGAGTTCGCGACCCTCGGCGGGTACGCCGCCACCCGCTCGGCCGGGCAGAACTCCACCGGCGTCGGCCGGTTCGACGAACTCGTCACCGGGCTGACCCTCGCCACGCCGTCCGGAGTGCTGGAGCTGGGCCATCCGCCCGCGACCGCCGCCGGTCCCGACCTGCTGGGCCTCGCGCTCGGCTCGGAGGGCACCCTCGGGGTGATCACCGAGCTGACGCTGCGGGTCCGCCCCAAGCCGACGAGCTGCTCCTACGAGGGCTGGTCGTTCCGCTCGTGGCCGGCCGGGCTCGCGGCGCTGCAGCACCTGGCGAGGCACGACCTGCTGCCCGACATCGTGCGGCTGTCCGACCAGGACGAGACGCGGGCCAACCTGCTCATGGCCAGCGGCACCGGCGCCCGTGCTCTGCGCGGCACCCTGAAGACCCGGGGTCACGGGGACGGGTGCCTGCTCGTGCTGGGCTGGGAGGGGCTGCCGACCCTGGTCCGGGCCCGGATGAAGGCCGCGGCCTCGCTCCTGAGGGACGGCGGGGCGATCCGGCTGGGCCGCCGGGTCGGGGAGTCGTGGAAGAGCCACCGATTCTCCGCCCCGTACCTGCGGGACAAGCTGATGGACGCCGGCCTGCTCGTGGAGACGCTGGAGACGGCGGCCACCTGGTCGAAGCTGCCAACCGTGTACGACGCCGTCCGCCGGGCCCTGCGGGAGTCGCTGACCCGCGACGGTCGGCGGCCGCTGATCATGAGCCACGTCTCGCACGGCTACCCGACCGGTGCCTCGCTGTACGTGACGGTGCTGGCCGACCGCGACGACGACCTGCCCATCCAGCAGTGGCTGACGGCCAAGCGGGCGGCGACCGACGCGCTCCTGGCCGCCGGCGGGACGCTCACCCACCACCACGCCGTCGGCGCCGACCACCGCCCCTGGATGGAGCGGGAGGTCGGACCGCTGGGCGTCGAGGTGCTGCGCGCGGTCAAGGAGCGGCTGGATCCGCAGGGCATCTGCAACCCCGGGGTCCTGCTCCCCGAGTGACCCCCGACGGCGGTTAGTGCACTAACCGCCGGTCTCGGGGCAGCTCAGCGGGTGGTCGCGATCCCCCCGTCCACGGGGATGACCGAACCGGTCACGTAGGAGCCCGCCCGGCTGGACAGGAAGACGACGACGCCGGCCATGTCGTCGGGGCGGCCGATCCGGCCCAGCGGGGAGCGGGCCGCGATCTCCTTGCCGAAGGCGTCCAGGGTGGCCGCCATCATCTTCGACTCGAACGGCCCGGGCGCGACGGCGTTGACCGTGATGTGGCGGGGGCCGAGCTCCTTGGCCAGCACCCGCGTCAGGTGGTGCAGCGCCGCCTTGCTGCTCGAGTAGGAGTAGGTATTCATCGGTGGCACGTGCAGCCCGTCGATGCTGCCCAGGTTGACGATGCGCGCGGGGTCGTCCTGGGTCCCGGCCTCCTCCAGCAGCGGGAGGAACGCCCGGGTGAGGAAGAACGGCGACTTCAGGTTGAGGTCGAGCACCTTGTCCCAGGCCGCCTCGGAGAACGTCTCCAGCGGCTCGCCCCACGTGGCGCCGGCGTTGTTCACGAGGATGTGCACCTCGTCCTCGCGCTCGCCGACGACGGAGGCCAGCCGGCGGCACTCCTCCTCACGGGAGAGGTCGGCCGGGACCGAGACCACCTTGCCGAACCCGGACAGCTCCGCGACCGCCGCGTCCCCCGCCTCGGGCTTGCGGGAACTGATGTAGACGCGGGCTCCCGCCTGGAGCAGGCCGCGGGCCATCATCAGGCCGATCCCGCGGGTCCCGCCGGTGACCACGGCCACCTTGCCGGTCAGGTCGAACAGGTCCACGGGGATACCTCCGAGACGTTGGCCGGCCTCGCTGCGAGCCGCCGTCGGCAGACTATCCAGCGGACACGGCCCATTGACGGGCGCAGGAGTCGGCCCCTGTGCCAGCCTCTGACCATGATGCCGCCCCCGTCCGACGCCCCGGTGATGGGCGCCACCAGCGAGGTCGGCCGGCTGCGCACCGTGATGCTGCACCGCCCCGGGTCCGAGTTGCGCCGCCTCACGCCGCGCAACAACGACCAGTTGCTCTTCGACGGCGTGCCCTGGGTGGCGCGCGCGCAGGAGGAGCACGACGCGTTCGCCGCCGCCCTGACCGAGCGCGGCGTCGAGGTGCTCTACCTGGACAAGCTGCTGACCGAGGTTCTGTCCTTCCCGTCGGCGCGGGCGGAGCTGATCGGCGCCGCGGTCGACGACCCTCGGCTGGGCGCCACGCTGCAGCGCGCCGCCACGACCCATCTGGCCTGGCTCTCCCCCGAGGACCTCGCGGCCACGCTCATCGCCGGCCTCGCCCACGACGAGCTGCGCGGCGGTCGCGGCCTGGCCTACGAGGTCATGCAGCGCGGCGACTTCGTCGTCCCCCCGTTGCCGAACCTGCTGTTCACCCGCGACTCCTCGGTGTGGGTGGGCGACGAGGTGGCGGTCACCTCGCTGGCCATGCCCGCCCGGCACCGGGAGAGCACGATCACCGCGGCGGTCTACACCCACCACCCGCGCTTCGCCGGCGTCGAGCAGCTCTACGGTGCGCACCTGGAGCACCTCGAGGGTGGCGACGTCCTGCTGCTCGCCGCCGGTGTGGTGGCCGTCGGGGTCGGCGAGCGGACGACGCCCGGCGGGGCGGAGCGGCTCGCGCGGCGGCTGTTCGCCCGCGGGCTGGCCCACACGGTGCTCGTCGTCCCCATCGCGCAGCAGCGGGCGACCATGCACCTGGACACCATCGCCACCATGGTCGACGTCGACGCCATGGTCATGTACCCGGCCGTCGCGGACTCGCTGATGGCCTGGACCGTCACCGCCCCCGAGGGCGTGGCCGACGACGCCGACACCGTCGAGCTGACCGTCTCCGGGCCGCAGCCGTTCGTGGTCGCCGCCGCGGCAGCCATGCGCATCGACCGGCTCCGCGTGATCGACACCGGCCTGGACCCGGTGACCGCCGAACGCGAGCAGTGGGACGACGGCAACAACACCTTGGCGATCGGACCCCGCCTTGCCGTTGCCTATGAGCGCAACGAACAGACCAACGCCCGCCTGGAGGAGCACGGCATCGAGGTCATCGCGATCAGTGGCTCCGAGCTTGGCTCGGGCCGCGGCGGACCGCGATGCATGTCGTGTCCGGTCGATCGCGACTGACCGTGGACCCAGCACTTGTGGACGCCTTCGAGGCCGAGCGCCCGCGACTGATCAATGTCGCCTACCGGCTGACCGGCAGCGTCGCCGATGCCGAGGACGCCGTGCAGGAGTCGTGGCTGCGGCTGGCCCGCACGGATGCCGAGATCACGAACCTGCAGGCCTGGCTGACCAGGGTCGTCGGCCGCATCTGCCTCGATCGGTTGACCTCGGCGTCCGCTCGCCGTGAGACGTATGTCGGGCAGTGGCTCCCCGAGCCGGTCGTGTCGCCGCTCGACGGCCCGAACGATCCGCTGACGGCGGCGATCCGGGGTGAGGACAATCGCTACGCCGCGCTGGTGGTGCTGGAGGTGCTGGCCCCGCCGCAACGCGTCGCATTCGTGCTTCACGACGCATTCGGCGTGCCCTTCGATGAGATCGGCGACGTGCTCGGGATCGATCCGGCCAATGCCCGCCAGCTCGCGTCCCGTGCTCGCAAGGCGCTGGCCGGTCCGCCTCCACCGGTGTCCGACGACGAGCACAACGAAGCCGTCGGCCGATTCCTCGCCGCGATGGCGCTCGGGGACCTCGACGCCGTGCTCGCAACGTTGCACCCTGACGCCCTGGCGATGGGCGATGCCAATGGCACGACCCGCACCGCGATCAACGTCATCCATGGCGCCGACAAGTTCGCGCGGTTCTTCCTCGGCCTGCTCGCCCGTTACGGCGATGGCTCACTGACCACGATGGAACCGGTGCTGCTCAATGGCCAGCTGGGAGTGGCGACCATCGGATGGACTGGCGCAACCGAGCGGGAGAGCTACCCGGCTCGGGTCGCCGGCTTCGCCGTACGCGATGGGCTGGTCTGCGCGGCGTACGACATCGCCAACCCCGAGAAGTTCGCCGGGGTCAGGCTCCCTGACTGGCCGGCACCGCCTCCGCCCACGGCACCCGGCACGAGTCGCCCGAGCTGAATCCCTGGTCGGTGATGCCGAGCGCATGGTTCATTCGAGACCGCTGGTTCTCCAGGCCGATCTGATAGGCCAGCTCCACGACGCCGGCGTGGCCGTATGCGTCGTCGAGCGAGGCGATCTGCTCATCGGTGACCGTCATCGGGGTCGAAGTCATGGCATCCGACAACCGGATCACTTCGCGGTCGGCATCGGTGAACTTGTCCGAGGTCTCGAAGTCGGCGATCTCCTTGAGCCGGTCCACATCGAGCTCGTCGAGACGCATCAACATCGTGCCGAAGTCGACGCACCACGAACAGCCCACGGTCCACGCGGTGCGGTAGACCGCGAGCTGGATCAGCTGGGGTGGCATGACCTTGGTGGCCTTCTCGACGGCCAGCTCATGTCGCGCCGAGGCCACGAACAGCTTGCGGTGGTGGCCGAGCACGGCGAACGGCTCGGGCACCTCGCCGAGCCGCTTGCGCGCCATCCGGTACCCGATCTTGACCAGGGGTCCGGCGTCAGCAGGGGCGCGGGGAGGGATGCGAGGCATGGGGGTGACTCCTGGTCGGACGGCGCCGGATGCGCCGCTCAGCCCTCAGACGACGCAGCACCCCTCGCTGTGACAGCCCTAGCGGATCGTGACCTGGCGACTCGTCAGGGCGCTTCGCGCAGAACGCTGCTCGGAGGTCAGGGGACTGTCGTCAGCCAAGGCCTCGTACAGACGCGCGGCGAAGGCCACCGCCGGCTCCTCGAGGGCCGCCGCCTCGACCTCAAATTCCCACACCGGCACCAGCAAGCCGTGAGCACGGAAATGGCCGATCAGCTTGCTGCCGTCGCCGAGCGTGTCGCCACCACCTGCACGCAGGCGGGCCAGTGCATCCAGCAGGGGTCGCTCTTCGTGCGTCATGACCCAGCGGAGATAGCGATGCGGGGCCATCTCGGTCCAGTACGCCGCGTCCACGGACTCGAGTCGCACGGTCGGCGCGATCGTGTCATTGGCCTCGGCAAGCAGCTCGGCGATCTCAGGGGAGTCGTCGGTGCCGGCGATCCAGTAGTCGAAGCCGTCGTAGACCTCGACCTTGAACGGGCTCTTCGGGTCGACCAGGTCCTGCAGACGGGCACCGACCCCTGGGTCGTCCATCAACACGGGGTTGCCGGGCTCGGTCTCCAGTGCCTTCTCCACCACATGCGCAAGATCGCGGCTGATGTCGTCGTATGCGTGGGAGACCTGCAGACCCAGCCAGATCTCACCGTCGGGCCGCACGATCCCTGCACCCGCGCCCGGAAGCAACGAGCACACGCGTACCCGGCGATCGCTGCCGGCGAGTCGTACGTACGCCGATGCGGACGGCACGAACTCGCGCAGCGCGATCCAGTCGGCTTCGCCGGGGAGGCCTTCGAAGGTGCGCGCCACGAACGGCATGCGCTGCTTCTTGGCGGCCTTGGTCTTGAGTCGCGATTTCTTGCCCACGAGGGGCCACTCTAAAGGGGAGCCGGATACAGCAGGGTCAGTGCATGCTCATGATGAGCTCGGCATTGACCCGGGTGCCTTCGGACATGTCGACCCACCAGCGGTCGGCGACGCGGTTGATGATCGACAGCCCGCGCCCACTCAGCGAGTCCTCGTCGAAGTCGACCGGCTTGAGCGGCGCGCTGATGCCGGCGTCGTGGACACTCAGCTCGAGCAGGGTCCCCTTGATGCTCCAGGAGATCTCGATCGTGCCGTCCTGAGTGGGCACGCCATGACTGACCGCATTGGCGATCATTTCGCTGATCACAATGAGTGCATCGTCGATGACGGCGTTGGAGGCACGATGCACGGTGAGGAAGGCGGCGAGCTTCGTGCGCGCCACGCTCGGGGTCGACAGGACGAACGGCAGACGCACAGTGTCATGCGCTTTCATCGTCACCACCGCTCCTCGAGAACCGGTGATGCGCAGCCCGCACGCGCCCGGAAACTGTCATGCATATGGCCCAAAGTAACCATTTTAGGGTCTCCATTGCTACTTGTTCGTGCCAAACACCCCGATCATCCGACGGAATCCGGCGCAGGAGAGCATGTACGTATGAATGACTCCGGCATTCCGACCACCGACATCAGCAGCGTTCCTGACCCGATCCCTTCCGACCTCACGGTCCTCGATGTACGCGAAGACCACGAATGGTCGGCCGGTCACATTGACGGCGCGACCCACATCCCGCTCGGCGAGCTGCAGGCACGGGTCGGTGAGCTCGACCCGCAAGCGCGGACCCTCGTGGTGTGTCACATGGGAGGGCGCTCCGCCCGTGCGACCGCATGGCTGCATGCGCAGGGCCACGACGTGGTCAACCTCGACGGCGGTATGGAGGCCTGGGAGGCAGCGCGGCGGCCCATCGCGCGCTGACTCCGGACATGCAACAGCGCCACCAGGGAATCCCTGATGGCGCTGTCGGTCTGGTGTTACTTGGCGGCGGCCTTGAGGCGCGAGCCGACGCTCAGCTTGACGCCGAAACCGGCCGGGATGTCGATCGTCTCGCCGGTCGAGGGGTTGCGTCCGGTGCGTGCGGCACGCTTCACGCGCTCGACTGACAGGATGCCGGGAATCGACACCTTGTCGCCGCCGGACACCGACTCAACGAGGATGTCGCTGAAGGCCGACAGCACGGCGTCGGCCTCGGTCTTGCTGGTGTCGGCCTTCTTCGCGAGGGCGGCGACGAGTTCGTTACGGGAGATGGCCACGTGGAGCTCCTTGTAGGTGTTGGGGTGCGACAGCCAGTCTATGAAGTTGCACCAACAGAACCCGTGGGCCCCCCTCGTACGATGCCGATGTTCGGCCTGCTATCGCACCCATTCCGGTTCCGGTTGATCGATGAGAGCGGCAATCGCGGTCAGATATCGACCCCGCGGCCACTCCGTGACACCGAGGGACGCCAGGTGCGGGGTGCGCCATTGCACGTCGATCAGGCTGTCCGGTCCGACGATCTCGGCGAGAGCCGCCACCGCTGCCTTTGAGGCATCCGTCGTGTGGTGGAACATCGACTCGCCGGCGAACAGGCGGCCGATGCCGAGCCCGTACAACCCGCCGACCAGATCCCCGCCCGCATCGCTGATCTCGACCGAGTGTGCCCAGCCGAGGGCGTGCAGGCGTACGTACGCAGCGCGGATCGACTCATCGATCCAGCTCCCCGGCCGCGATGGATCTGCGCACGCATCAATCACCGACTCGAAGGACTGATCGACGGTCACAGTGAAGCGGCGCATCGACCGCCGCAGTGAGCGCGAGACGTGGACGTCGGACGGCTTCAGGACTCCGCGCCGCATCGGCGACCACCAGAGCAGCTGTCCGTCGTGCGGCATCGGGAACGCACCGTGGCGGTAGGCGTCCACGATCGTGCCGGGTTCGAGGTCGGCGCCGCCGGCAACGCAGTCGTCAGCCGGCCACACGCTCGGATCAAACACCCACGGTGACGGATCGAGGGGTACGGGATTCATCGCGGCAGCTCGAGGACGTCGACCAGGTGGATGCGCGGACCATCGCCCCACATCTCCCATTCATCAACCGACGCACCCTGCACGCCTCGCCACCACGTCGCGCTGCGATTGACCGAATGGGTGATCGTCGCCGCGTGCCAGAGAGCTTCGTACTCCCGGTGGGTGACGAGGTCGTCCCAGTGCTGTCGGTACGCGTCGCGTATCGGCTCCCACGGCAGGAGACCCTTCTCGCTGATCCAGCCTCGTGGCACGCACATCGCCTCGAATGCGAACGCCCACTGCGCGTCGCCGAAGTCGAACAGCCGGAGCTGTGATCCGTCGAGGTAGACGTTCTCCGGGTGGGCGTCGCCGTGCTGGAACGTGCTCGGGACCGGTGACTCCGCGAGCTGTTGAGCCGCGTCGGCAATGACCGGCCTGGCGCGGTCGAGCCGCCGAGCGAGGTCGACGGACACGTGGCTGGGGTGGTCGGCCGGCAGCTTCGACAGCCGCTCGATCAGCCAGTCGAACCGCTCCGGGACCGTGAGCGGCGAGTAGTCAGGCAGACCCGCCCCCACGAGCTGAGCCTTCTGGTCGACAAGGGCGCGCTGCACCGCGGCGGTCTGCGACACCACCTCCTGCCAGTCAGCAACGGTCGGTTCATGGCGCTCGCCGAGTGACGGACCGTGATCCCTCGTGAGCATCCACCCGCGAGACGCGTCGATCGCCAACGGTGGATCGACATCGTCCGGCACCAGTTCGGCGAGTGCCTGTTGCAGCCGGGCCTCGAACGCATTGCCCGGACAGTTGGCCTTGAACCACATCTGCCCGGCTTCGGTCGGCACGACGAGCTGGGTCGACCACGGACGTATGCGCGGCTGGCTGATCTGACCGCTGATCCGGTGCCCTCCGCGAGCGAGCTGCTCGGCAATCCAGGCTTCGACCTCGCGTCGCCACGGTTCGTCGGCCACGAGTTCGGAGAACGGCCGGCTCATGACGTTCAGCGTAGTGATGCCACTACTCCTATGCTGGCCGGATGGGAGTCCGCCGCAGCGTCGCAGTCAGTGCGGGCAAGCAGCTGGCACCCAAGATGGCGTCGGGCTACGTCCGTACGGTGCTCGATCGCGCGATTGACGGCATCGGGCCGTTGCGCTCAGCCGCCGCCACCGCCGACACGAAGCTGGTCGATCACGACGGCGATGTCGAGAATGCGATTCGTGGCCTGGTCCGTCTGCACGCCGGATTGGCGGGGGTGCAGGGATTCGTGACCAACCTCGGTGGCTTCGCCGCACTTGCCGTGTCCGTGCCGACCAATGTCGTCGGCGTGACTCTCGTGCAGTGCCATCTGGTGGCCGGCATCGCGCACTTGCGGGGCTATGACCTGGAGAACCCGCGGGTCCGCAACGCGATCCTGGCCTGCATGCTCGGCGAAGACACCGTCCAGTCGCTGGTCAAGAGCCACCGCCTGCCATCCTCACCCATGGCGCTGGCCACCTCACCCGTGCACGATCCGCAGCTCGACGCCACGCTTTCGCACGAGGTCACCGCCGAGCTCGTCGGGCGTACGGCCGGAAGGCGCGCCGTCACGCTCGTGGGGCGCCGGATACCGCTGCTTGGTGGCGCCGTCGGCGGATCGAGCGACGCCTACGCAACGTGGCAGATCGGTTCGTACGCCGCCGAAGAGCTGCGCGACCGGCGCGTGCCCTAGCCCAGCGCGCGCACGACCGCGCTGGGGCTCTCGCGCCCGAGGACGCCGGCCATCCAGACACTCGTCTCGACCAGCGCTGGCAGGTCGACGCCGTGCTCGATGCCGAGACCGGTCAGCATCCAGACGAGGTCCTCGGTCGCAAGGTTGCCGGTCGCGCTCTCCGCGTAGGGGCATCCGCCCAGTCCACCGGCCGAGGCATCGAATGTGGTGATGCCCTTGCGCAGGGCGGCGTACGCATTTGCCAGTGCCTGGCCGTACGTGTCGTGGAAGTGCATCGCGAGCCGATCAACACCGATCCCCGCGGCACCGAAGCCGTCGATCAATGCGCCCACGTGGGCGGCAGTGCCGACGCCGATCGTGTCGCCGAGCGAGAGCTGTGAGGCGCCGAGATCGAGCAGGCGAGAGCCGGTGGCCACGACCTGCTCAACGGGCACGGCGCCTTCCCATGGGTCGCCGAAGCACATCGAGACGTACGCCCGCACGTCGAGACCTGCCGCGCGCGCACGGGTCACCACCGGCTCGAACATCGCGAACTGGTCGTCGAGGCTGGAGTTGAGGTTCTTCTGCGCGAATTTCTCGGTGGCGCTGCCGAAGATCGCGATGT
>JAOPUS010000395.1 GCA_025963345.1 Blastococcus sp.
GGGTTCGAGATCGTGCTGGCCTGCGACCTCGTCGTCGCCTCGTCGTCCGCGCGGTTCGCCCTGCCCGAGAGCCGGCGGGGCGTGGTCGCCACGTCCGGGGCACTGTTCCGGGCGGTGCGCGCGCTGCCGCGCAACGTCGCGACGGAGATGCTCATCGCCGGCGCCGTGCTCGATGCCGAGCGCATGCATCAGCTGGGTGTGGTCAACCGGCTCACCGAGTCCGGCGGCGCCGTCGAGGCAGCAATCGCACTGGCCGAGGAGGTGTGTGCCTCGTCGCCGGTCAGCGTCCGGGAGACGCTCGCCGCGATGGCAGGGCAGCTGGACGAGGACGACGCCCGCGGCTGGGCGGCCACGGCACATGCTCTGGAGGCGATCCTCGCCTCGGAGGACATGCAGGAAGGCGTCACCGCCTTCTTCGAACGCCGGCCGCCGCAGTGGCGCGGACGTTGACCGGGGACCCGGGAGGGCATCGATGACGAACACCGAGCAGCGTCGTGGGCGGTCCATCGCGATGACGGGGGCCGAGGTCGACGAGTTCCTGACGACCGAACGGACCTGCCGGGTCGCGACCGTCGGGAAGGACGGCGCACCGCACGTGGCTCCGTTGTGGTTCGTCTGGGATGGCGCCGACCTCTGGCTGAACTCCATCGTGCGCAGCCAGCGGTGGACCGATCTGGAACGCGATCCGCGCGTGGCCGTCGTGGTGGACGCCGGCACGGAGTTCGCGGAGCTGCGGGGTGTGGAGATCAGCGGCCGGGCCGTCGTCGTCGGCGACGTCCCCCGTGGCGCAGACCCCGATCCAGAACTGGCCGGCCCGGAGCGGCTGTTCGCGCGGAAGTACATCGGGGGGGACGCCTTCTTCCCCGACGGGCGGCATGCGTGGTTGCGGATCACGCCCGAGAAGCTGGTCAGCTGGGACTTCCGCAAGAACGCCGCCCTTCGCGCGGCGGTCCCCTCCTCCCGACAGGCCGGAACCCACTGATGCACCTCGCGGTCAACAAGCTGGTCCACGTCAATCAGGTGGTCGACGACTTCGAGGCGGCCGCCGCGTTCTACGCCGACGTGTTCGGCGCCCGCGAGTACTGGCGCGGGTACGACGAGGACCAGCGCCGCGACGCGAGCCTCTTCGTCGTCGGGGACCTGTGCATCGAGCTGTTCGCGCCCGTCGACGCAGACTCGCTCCTCGGCGCCTCGCTGGCCCGGTTCGGCAACAGCTGGCACTCCTTCGAATGGCAGGTGCCGGATCTGGAGGAGGCCCGCGCTGCGCTGGACGAGCGCGGCGTCCGGGTCACCACGTACCGGCCGGGTGAGTTCCTGATGGTCCATCCCGGCGACTGCCACGGGATGCTGCTGGAACTCTGCCCGCTGGAGATGGGAGGCGACCCCCGGATCGAGCCGGACTGGACCCCCGAGCCGTGGCGCACGGAGCATCCGCTCGGCGTGACCGGACTGCACAACCTGTCCGTCGCCGTCCGTGACCTGCCTGCTGCCACCGCGTGGCTCACCGGGCTGGTCGCCGGCGCGGAGGTCGTCCACTCCGAGCCGCGCGACGAGGTGGACGCCGACGCGACGGGCGTGCGGGTGGCCGATCACGTCGTGGAGCTGGTGGCGCCGCGATCCTCCGACGGCCCCGTGGCCGGTTACATCCAGCGCTTCGGCCAGCGGCTGCGCTCCATCGAGATCGGCGTCCTCGACCTCGACCGGGCCCGGGATCACCTCGAGGGCAAGGGGCTGCGGACCGTGGAAGGCAGCCGGACCGGTGCCTTCGCCGTCGCCGAGGACGACAACTGGGGCGTCCGCTGGGAGTTCGCGGAGAAGCCGGCGGGCTGACGCCGCTCAGACGAGCGGCGCGGTCCGCGTCGCCGCGTCCCGCCGGGCGTGCAGGGCCGGCGCCAGCAGCAGCACCAGCGCCAGCAGCGCACAGCCGACGGCCGTGCCGGCGAACGCGAGGGTGTAGCCATGTTCGGCGGGCAGCAGCTCACCGCGGAGCGTGGCGGCGCCGAGAAGCGCGCCCACGGTGGCGCTGCCGATCGAGCCGCCCAGCGTCCGGAGGACCTGGTTGAGGGCGACCGCGCTGCCCGTCTGCTCCGGGGGCACGGCCGCGAGGATCATCGTGGGCATCACCACGAAGCTGGCGCCGATCGCCAGCCCCTGGACGAACATGCCCGAGTAGACCTGCCACAGCTGATCGTGGAAGAACGTCAGGAACGTCATGTCGAGGCAGATCAGCGCGGGGCCGACCGGCAGCATCCGCTGGATCGGGATCCGTCGCGCCAGCACCTGGACGAAGCGGTTGGAGACCTGGCTGCCGATCGAACTCGGCATGAGGGCGAGGCCGGCCAGCAGCAGCCCGAGGCCGAAGCCGTAGCCGGTCGATCTCGGTGTCTGCGCGAGCTGGCTGACCGCCGAGGACCCGGCGAACAGCATGGCGCCCAGCCCGAGGGCTGACACGTTCGCCAGTGCGACGTCCCGGTTGGCCAGGGTGCGCAACTGCACCAGCGGCCGCGCGGTGCGCAGCTCGTGCCAGGTCCAGAGCAGGAAGAGCACCGCCGCTGACGCGAACAGGCCGACCACGCCGGGCGAGCTCCAGCCCCATTCGTCGCCCTGGCTGACCGCGAGCAGCAGGCTGGCCAGGCCGCCGGCCAGGAGGGCGGCACCGGGCCAGTCCAGACGCGCGGACCGCCCCGCGGCCGACGGGTCCCGTCCCGGCACGGTCAGCAGCACCGCGCCGAGTGCGAGGGCCGTGAAACCGACCGCGAACCAGAAGGCCACCCGGTAGTTGGAGACCTGCACGATCAGGCCGGTGAGCGGGAAGCTCAGCCCGGCGCCGGTCACGGTCGTCACCGACAGCGCCGCGACGGCGCTGCGCACGCGGTCGGGTGCCAGGTGCGCGCGGGCGGTCGCCGTCGCCATCGGGATGACCCCGTAGGTCAGGCCCTGCATCGCCCGGCCGATCACCAGCTGGGGGAAGGACTGCGCGGTGGCGGCCAGGACCGATCCGAGGAGGACGAGGCCCAGCGTGCAGAGGAGAACCGTGCGCCGGGTGGGCCGGTCGCTGAGGGCGCCGAGGACGGGGGTGGCCACGGCCCCCACCAGGAGGGCGGCCGTGAGCACCCACTGCGCGGTTCCCCGGGAGACGTTCTGCTGCTCGGAGATGGTCGGGATCAGCAGCGCACCGAGCGAGCCGACGACCGACGTGCACAGCCCGCAGTAGACGAGCGCGGCGACGAGCCCGCGGCGGGGCGGGGGACCGGTCTGCGGAGGAGGCGGTGCGCCCTCGCCGGCCATTGCCTGCGCCACGTCGTCCGGCAGGCCGGACGGATCGTCGAGGGGCGGCCCGGGGGCGTGTCGGCTGCTCAACGGTCCAGCAGCCGGCGGACGAGGACCAGGGCCTGGTCGAGGACGGCGCGGTCGGCCTCGTCCAGCTCGACGCCGATGGCGGCAGCCAGCCACGAGGTACGGGCGCGCCGCTCGCGCCAGAGCACCGTGCGCCCCTCGTCGGTCAGCTCGAGGAGAACCTGCCGGCCGTCCCCGGGGTCGGGCCGACGGCTGACCAGCCCGGCGGCGACCAGGTCGGCCACGGTGGAGGCCATCGACTGGGGGCGCACCCGCTCGCTGCAGGCCAGCTGGCTGGTCGTCCGCGGCCCCTCACGATCCAGCCGGCCCAGCACCATGAGCTGGTGCGCCGGGAAGGCGCTCTCGGTGCGCAGTCGGCGGATGAGCTGGGCGGCGACCTCGGAGAGCTCGGCGGCCGTGCCGGTGACGTCGACCGCGGGGGAGGTTCGGGGGGCGGGCACACGCGGAACGTACAGGCAGCCTGAACAGGCTGTCTGTGAAGTAGCTCGTGTCCGAACGCAGTCGGGCCCGGCGGTCCGCGCGTCGTCGACGGCGGCTCACCGGGCCCGGGCGCTGTGCCGGCTCAGCTCATCGGGGGAACCGGAGCATGCGGCGGGCGTTCGTCTCGACGATCTTCTCGACCTCGTCGTCGGGGACGTCGGCGAGCACCTCGGAGGCCCGCTTGCGGCTGTTGGGCCAGTTGGAGTCCGAGTGGGGGAAGTCGACCTCCAGCATGATCCGGTCGATGCCGATCTCGTGTCGGTTCTTCAGCCCGTGCTCGTCGTCGATGAAGCAGCCCCAGAAGTGCTCGCGGAACAGGTCACTGGGCCGCGTGTCCATATCGACGTCCTGGTACCACTTGTGCCGCTCCCAGGTGTAGTCGGTGCGCTCGAGGATGTAGGGCACCCACCCGATGCCGCCCTCGGCGAGGGAGAACTGCAGCTTCGGGAACCGCTGCAGGGCCCGGGAGAACAGCAGGTCCACCGTCGTCCACATGAGGTTGGTCGAGAACAGGGCGATCGCCACGGCGAACGGGCCGTCGGGGGCGGCCAGCTGTCCCGGGATCGGCTTCATGGAGGCGTAGGAGAAGCCCGGGACGAAGGAGCCCGAGCCGAAGTGCAGCGAGATCGGCACCTCCGCCTCGGCGGCGACGCCCCACAGCGGATCCCAGTGTCCGGTGTGGAAGGACGGCAGGCCCAGCGGGACGGGGCTGTCCGGGAAGGAGTAGGTGCGCGCGCCCTTGGCGGCCGTCCGCTCGGCCTCCTTGACGGTCTCGTCGATGTCCCACACCGGGAGGATGGCCATGGGGACGTACCGGTCGGGTGCCGTGGAGCACCACTCGTCGATGTAGAAGTCGTTCCACGCCTTCACGCAGAGGAGCGCGAGCTCCTTGTCCTGGGCCCGGAAGAACGTGCCGCCGGCGAAGCCCGGGAACGACGGGAAGCACAGCGCGGCCTGCACGCCGTCGACGTCCATGTCCTTGACCCGGGCGACCGGGTCGTAGCAGCCCGGAATCATGTCCTCGTAGCGGACCGGGTCCATGCCCCACTCCTCGCGGGGCTTCCCGGCCACCGCGTTGAGCCCGATCGTGGGATACACCTGGCCGTCGTAGTGCCAGAGGTGCTT
>JAOPUS010000417.1 GCA_025963345.1 Blastococcus sp.
CTGATCGCCGAGCCGTGGGACGTCGGCGAGGGCGGCTACCAGGTCGGCAACTTCCCGGCCCTGTGGACCGAGTGGAACGGCAAGTACCGCGACACCGTCCGTGACTTCTGGCGCGGCGAGGACGCGACCGTGGGCGAGTTCGCCAGCCGGATCACCGGCTCGGCCGACCTCTACCAGCACTCCGGGCGCCGGCCGTTCGCCAGCATCAACTTCGTGACCGCGCACGACGGCTTCACGCTCAACGACCTCGTCTCCTACAACGAGAAGCACAACGAGGCCAACGGCGAGGGCAACAACGACGGCGAGAGCCACAACCGCAGCTGGAACTGCGGCGCCGAGGGCGAGACCGACGACGCGGAGATCCTGCACCTGCGAGCCCAGCAGCGGCGCAACTTCATCGCCACCCTGATGCTCAGCCAGGGCGTGCCGATGCTGCTGCACGGCGACGAGCTGGGCCGCAGCCAGGGCGGCACCAACAACGGCTCCTGCCAGGACTCCGACCTCACCTGGATCGACTGGGAGAACATCGACGAGGGGCTCCTCGAGTTCACCAAGAAGGTCACCAAGCTCCGCACCGACCACCCGACGTTCCGGCGCCGCCGGTTCTTCCACGGCCGTCCGGTGCGGCGCGGGCAGGGCGACCCGGTGCCCGACATCGACTGGCTCACCCCTGCCGGCGAGTCCATGACCGACGAGGACTGGGACGCCGCCTACGCGAAGTCGCTCGCCGTCTACCTCAACGGGCACGGCATCCGGAGCACCGACGAGCGCGGCGAGGAGGTCCTCGACGACCACTTCTACCTGGCGTTCAACGCCTCGCCGGAGCCGATCGAGTTCACGCTCCCCAACGACGACTACGCCCCCTCGTGGACGTCGGTCGTCGACACCGCCGAGATGAACGAGGTCGAGCCGGTGGAGTTCAAGCCGGGCGAGACGGTGATCGTGCAGGGCCGGGCCATCATCGTGCTCCGCGGCCCCGCGGTGGAAGCCGGGGCCCAGTGAGCGAGCCGAACGGCGAGCGCCGCAGGGGGGTGCCGGCGGCGACCTACCGGCTCCAGGTGCACGCGGGGTTCCGGCTCGACGATGCCGCCGAGGTCGCCGGCTATCTGGCCGACCTCGGGGTGACGCACGCGTACTCCTCTCCCCTGCTGCGCTCGGCCGAGGGCAGCAACCACGGGTACGACACCGTCGACCACGCCCACATCGACGAGGCCCGCGGCGGACAGGCCGGCTTCGACCGGTTCGTCGCGGCCCTCCACCAGCACGGGCTCGGTCTGGTGCTGGACCTGGTGCCCAACCACATGGGCGTCGCCGACGCGGCGGCCGCCCCGTGGTGGTGGGACGTCCTCCAGCATGGGCGCACCAGTGCTCATGCCGGCGTCTTCGACATCGACTGGGAGTTCGGCGGCGGCAAGGTCCGGATCCCGGTCCTGGGTTCCGCGGACGACGTCGACAAGCTCGAGGTCGTCGACGGCGAGCTGCGGTACTTCGACAACCGCTTCCCGATCGCGCCAGGCACCGGCACCGGCACTCCACAGGAGGTGCACGCCCGGCAGCACTACGAGCTGGTCGACTGGCGGCGCGCGGACTCCGAGCTGAACTACCGCCGGTTCTTCGCGATCAACACCCTCGCCGGGCTGCGGGTCGAGGACCCGGCGATCTTCGACGCCACACACGAGCTGGTGCTGCAGCTGGTGCGCGACGGCGCGGTCGACGGCCTGCGGATCGACCACCCCGACGGGCTGGCCGATCCCAAGGGCTACCTGGACCGGCTGGCCCAGGCCTCGGGCGGCCGGTGGACCGTCGTGGAGAAGATCCTCGAGCCCGGCGAGGACCTACCGGGGTCGTGGCGGACCGCCGGGACGACGGGCTACGACGCCCTCGCCGAGGTCGACGAGGTCTTGATCGACCCGGCCGGGGAGGCCGCGCTGACTGCGCTGGACACCGAGCTGGCCGGCCGGCCGGTGGACTACGCGGAGCTCGTGCACGACTGCAAGCGCGAGGTCACCGACGGCATGCTCGGTTCCGAGGTCGCCCGGCTGGTCCGGGTGATCGGCGCGCTCCCCGGCATCGATCCCGCGCAGCAGACCGAGGCGCTGGCCGAGCTGCTGGCGACCTTCCCGGTCTACCGCAGCTACCTGCCCGACGGGCGCGAACACCTCGACGCCACCGTGTCCGCCGTCCGTGACCGTCGTCCGGACCTGGTCGCGGCCGTCGACGCCCTGCACCCGGTGCTGGCCCAGGCCGACACCGAGGCGGCCACCCGCTTCGAGCAGACGAGCGGGCCGGTCATGGCCAAGGGCGTGGAGGACAGCGCCTACTACCGATGGTCCCGGTTCGTCGGGCTGAACGAGGTCGGCGGCGATCCCGCCCGCTTCGGCAGCACGGTCGGAGAGTTCCACGCCGCACAGCAGCACCGCGTGGAGCGCTATCCGGCGTCCATGACGACGCTGTCGACGCACGACACCAAGCGCAGCGAGGACGTGCGTGCGCGGTTGGCCGTGCTGGCAGAGATCCCCACCGAGTGGGCGCAGCTGGTCCGCGGCTGGCTGTCCCGGCACCCGCTGGCCGACCGGCCGCTGGCCCACCTCGTGTGGCAGAACCTGGTCGGCGCCTGGCCGCTCTCCCGCGAGCGGGCGCACGCCTACGTGGAGAAGGCCGCCCGCGAGGCCGGGACCTCGACCACCTGGACCGACCCCGACGAGGAGTTCGAGGGCCGGCTGCACGCCCTGGTCGACGCCGCGTACGACGACCCGGCCACGGCCGCGGAGATCGACGCCTTCGTCACCCGGATCACCCCGCTCGGCTGGTCGAACTCGCTGGCGCAGAAGCTGCTGCAGCTGACCATGCCGGGGGTGCCGGACGTCTACCAGGGCACCGAGCTCTGGGACTTCTCCCTCGTCGACCCGGACAACCGGCGGCCGGTGGACTACGCGTCGCGCCGCAAGCTGCTCGCCTCCCTCGACGGCGGTGAGGTGCCGGCGGTCGACGAGTCCGCGGCCGCGAAGCTGCTGGTCCTCTCCCGGGTGCTGCGCGCCCGGCGGGACAACCCGGAGTGGTTCGCCGGGTACGAGCCGGTCGCGGTGACCGGGTCGGCGGCCGGCCACGTGGTCGCCTTCGACCGCGGCGGGGTGGTGGCGGTCGCGACCCGGCTGCCGGCCGGCCTGGCGCGTGACGGGTGGGGTGACACGGCGCTGCAACTGCCCAACGGCGCCTGGCGCGACCTGCTCACCGGCGAGCGGATCGTCTCCGACGTCGCTGGTGTCGCTGTCGATGTGCTGCTGGCCCGGCTGCCGGTCGCTCTGCTCGTCCGCGACTAGAACGGCGAGATCGGCGATCTCGCAGGCTTTCCTCCTCGAAGACGTGCGAGATCGCCGATCTCATCCCCGTCAGCTGCCTCGTCCGCGGACAGTGTGCGGGTGCCTCGACAGTCGGACCCGTGTCCGTGAGCGGCCCGCGTAGGGACACTCCCGCTGCGTCCGCGGTACTACTGAGCGGTCCGTCGGGGAGGCCCTGACTGGTCCTACGCGTTTGGCACGGTGGCGTCCAGGTTGTCGGCGGCCCATCGGGAAAGCTCTCGCAGTGCGGGCAGGAGCTTGGTGCCGGAGTCGGTCAGCTCGTAACGGACGGCGACTGGAGGCCCTTCCGCGACGACCCGGTGGACGAGGCCGGTGGCGGCCAGCTCGGTGAGGCGGTCGGAGAGCACCGAGTCGCTGATCCCGTCGACCGCGCGGCGCAGTTCGCTGAACGACGCCGACCCCCCGGTGAGCACGCCGATGATGACCCCGTTCCAGCGCTTGCCCAGGAAGCCGAAGACGCGAACCAGCGCTGCGTCGCAGACAGGGGGAGTGTGCGCCGGATCCTGGGTCACCACCCAAGGATAGACCGTGCTCTGGTTTTCCTAGTGCTTCGGTTTTCCTAGTGCTACTCTTTTCGTAGCAGCCAGCCCAGAGCTAGTGAGGAGACCGTCATGTCACTGTTCCGTCTGGACGCCAGCATCCGCGTCGAGGGATCCGCCAGCCGCGAGATCGCCGACATCGTCGAGGCCGAGTGGCGGGCCGGGAACCCGGGCGCACCGATCACCCGGCAGCACGTCGGCACCGAGCCGCTGCCCTCCGGCGCCTGGGCCGCCGCGGTCACCGGCAGCCGGCTGCCCGCCGAGCAGCGCACCCCGGAGCAGGCCGCGGCCACCGCGCTGGCCGCGGCGCTGGTCGATGAGCTGCTCGACGCCGAGGCGCTGCTGTTCGCGGTGCCGCTGTACAACTTCGGCGTCTCCCAGCACGTCAAGACCTGGGTCGACCTGGTGCTCACCGACCCCCGCATGGGCCCCGCCGGGGGCGCGCCGCTGGCGGGCAAGCCCGCCGTCCTGGTCACGGTGCGCGGCGGGAACTACAGCGCCGGCACGCCGCGCGAGGGCTGGGACCACGCGACCGGCTGGATCCGCCGGATCCTCGAAGACGGCTGGCACCTGGACCTGCGCGTGGTCGAACGCGAGTTCACCCTCGTCGGCGTGAACCCGGCGCTGGACGCCTTCACCGACCTGGCCGCCGAGCTCAAGGCGACCGCCGAGCGCGACGCGCTCGAGCAGGGCCGGTGGCTGCAGGGCGACCGCCGCGCCGCGGCCTGACCGCTCCCCCGCCGAGCGTGCGTGGCGCCGCCCTGCCGGACGGGGAGGCCGCCGGCCGGAACACCGCATCGATCGAAATCCCTCGCCCTGTCCCTGAAGTCCTGGATCTCCCTTGCCGGGGAGCGCCCTGGGCTACACGGTCACCCTCGACCCCCTGCCTGACCGGGGGCACCGGGGATTTTCGGATTAGCCGCCTTCAGGGGCGCGCGCCGGAAGGAGCCACCGGCACGCGGATCGTCTCCGACGTCGCCGGCGTCGCGGCCGACGTCCTGCTGACCCGTCTGTCCGTGGCCCTGCTGGTCCGCGACTGAACGCGGTCGGCCGGGAACGCGGCGACGAGGTGCCTCGGCGTGGCGCCGTTCCGCCGAGGCAGATCGTCCGAAGTTGTTCCGTTCAGGCTGCGCTCACCGCGAACCGGCACCTAGCGTCGTCCGGGCGTCCGGGCCTTCCTGGCCGAGCGCGAGGCACCGGACCGCCAAACCCCGTCCCCCGGCAGCCTGACTCCGACCCACCCAGGACGGGGGCGGGG
>JAOPUS010000010.1 GCA_025963345.1 Blastococcus sp.
GTCGACGCCGACTACCCCGACACCGTGCTGCTCTGCGAGGCCAACCAGTGGCCGGCCGACGTCGTCGAGTACTTCGGCGAGAACGGCGACGAGTGCCAGATGGCCTTCCACTTCCCGGTGATGCCGCGCCTGTTCATGGCCGTCCGGCGGGAGCAGCGCTTCCCCATCTCGGAGATCATGGCCCAGACGCCGGAGATCCCGGACAACTGCCAGTGGGGCGTCTTCCTCCGCAACCACGACGAGCTGACGCTCGAGATGGTCACCGACGAGGAACGCGACTACATGTGGGGCGAGTACGCGAAGGACCCCCGCATGAAGGCCAACATCGGCATCCGCCGGCGGCTGGCTCCGCTGCTCGACAACGACACCAACACCCTCGAGCTGTTCAGCGCGCTGCTGTTCTCACTGCCGGGCTCGCCGGTGCTGTACTACGGCGACGAGATCGGCATGGGCGACAACATCTGGCTCGGTGACCGGGACGGCGTCCGGACCCCGATGCAGTGGACGCCGGACCGCAACGGCGGCTTCTCCACCGCCGACCCGCAGCGCATGTACCTGCCGCTGAACCAGGACCCGGTCTACGGCTACCAGGTCACGAATGTCGAGTCCCAGCTGCGGAACACCAACTCGATGCTGCAGTGGCTCCGCCGGATGATCCAGGTCCGCAAGGAGCACCCCACCTTCGGCCTGGGGTCGTATGAAGAGGTGGGCTCGCGCAATCCGACGGTGCTGTCCTTCGTGCGGAGGTTCGGCGACGACATCGTGCTGTGCGTGAACAACCTGTCCCGCTTCCCCCAGCCGGTGGAGCTGGACCTGCGCCAGTTCGAGGGCTACACCCCGGTCGAGCTCACCGGCCGGGTCGAGTTCCCGCAGATCGGCGTCCTCCCCTACATGCTCACCCTGGCCGGCCACGGCTTCTACTGGTTCGAGCTCTCCAAGCCCACCGAGCCGACCCCCGACGAGCACGAGGGCTGGGAGCAGGCCACGTCCAGCTCTGTCGCCGACTCACTCCTGGCCGCGGGCGTGGTCAGTGCCGCCGAGCAGACCCCCGGCGACAACACGCCGCCGGACACCGACACCGACACCGACACCGACACCGACACCGACACCGACACCGAGGAGGATTCCCGATGAAGGTGCTCACCGACCTGTTCCGCGAGTGGATGCCGCACCAGCGCTGGTTCGGGGGCAAGGGCCGGGAATGGGCCGACGTCAACGAGGACGGCTTCTTCCTCGACCGCGGCAACCCGGTGCTCTCGGTGCACCGCGTCCGGGTCGAGTACACCGACGGGCACAAGGAGACCTACCTGGTCCCCCTCTCGTGGCGGGACCACCCGGCCGACGACCTCGCGTCGGCCTTCGTGGGCGCCGTATCCAACGAGAGCGGCGAGAGCTACGCCTACGACGCCATGCGCGACCGCGACGCGACCGCGCCGTGGCTGATCCACCTGGTCAACGCCTCGACGATCGGGCCGATGCACTTCCACCCGGCCGGGGTCGCCTACATCCCCGAGGGGCTGCCCGGCGACATCGTCTCCGGCGAGCAGAGCAACACCTCGCTCATCTACGGGTCCGAGGCGATCCTGAAGCTGTTCCGCCGGCTCGAGCCGGGGCTGAACCCCGACGTCGAGATCCACGACGCACTGCGCCGGACGCACAATGAGCACATCGCCCCGCTGCTCGGCCACATCGAGATCGACGACCCCGATCCGGCCAATCCGCCGGCGACCGTCGCGATGCTGCAGACCTTCGTGCCCAACGCCAGCGACGGGTGGCGGCTGGCCACGGCCAGCGTCCGCGACCTGTATGCCGAGGGCGATCTGCACGCCGACGAGGTCGGGGGCGACTTCGCCGCCGACAGCGAGCGGCTGGGGACGGCGACCGCCTCGGTGCACGCCGACATGGCCGCCGTGCTTCCCACCGAGCCGGCCGGTCCCGAGTGGTACGCCACGGTGTCCGAGCAGATGGGTGAGCGGCTGACGGCGGCGCTCGAGGTCGTCCCCCAGCTGGCCGAACACGCCGACGGGCTGCGCGAGCTCTACGCCGCCGTGGCCGCGAGCCAGGAGCCGGTCGTGCGCCAGCGGGTGCACGGCGACCTCCACCTCGGTCAGGTGCTGCGCACCGCCACCGGGTGGATCGTGCTCGACTTCGAGGGCGAGCCCGCCCGCCCGCTGGCCGCCCGGCGGGAGCTCGACAGCCCGCTGCGCGACGTCGCCGGGATGCTCCGCAGCTTCGACTACGCCGCCCGGCACATGCTGGTCGAGCAACCCGACGACCCCCAGCGTGCCTACCGGGCGCAGGAGTGGGCGACCCGCAACCGCGGCGCGTACTGCACCGGCTACTCGAACGCCAGCGGCCTCGACCCGCGCGGCGATTCACCACTCCTTCGGGCGTTCGAGGCGGACAAAGCCGTTTACGAGTGCGTCTACGAGGCACGAAATCGTCCGCACTGGCTGATGATCCCGCTGAGCTCCCTGTCCCGGCTGACCAGCCGCGAGTGACGCGCCCGCACCACTTCCGAGCATCCAAGAGGACGGCGAGAAGATGACGACCGACGACCGAGGCCTGGAGCCGGGCCAGGTACCCGCGGGTTCCTTCGCGGCCGACAAGGACGCCCTCCAGCGCGCCGTGGACGAGAAGACCGCCGCCGCGGAGGCGGCCGTGGGCAGCGAGCCGATCGTGAACGCCGACCCCGCCCAGCCGACAACGGCCAAGAAGGCACCCGCCGCGAAGAAGGCCGTTGCGAAGAAGGCCTCGGCCGCCAAGAAGGCCCCGGCCGCCAAGAAGGTCACGCCGGCCAAGACGACCGCGAAGAAGGCGGCGCCGGCGAAGGCCGCGACCAAGAGGGCACCGGCCAAGCGCGCGGCCGCGACGGCCACCCCCGTGGTCGCTCCGGCCCCGATCGCGGAGCCGGGCAACCCCGCCGGTACGCCTGCTCAGCAGCCCGTCCCTCAGGCGCGGGAGGTCAGCGGCGATGACCTGCGGGCCGTCGTCGAAGGCTGGTCCCACGACCCGCACGGCATCCTGGGTACTCACCTGACCTCGGCCGGCTGGGTGGTGCGGACCCTGCGGCCCGACGCCGTCGCGGTCGCCGTCCTGGACGAGGACGGCGCCCGGTACGAGGCCCGCCAGCTGCACGGCGGCGGCATCTACGAGGCGCACCTCCCCAAGCAGCCTGGTGACTACCGCATCGAGGTCGCCTACGGCGACGGCGAGGGCGGCACCACGACCTACACCGTCGACGACCCCTACCGGTGGATGCCGACGCTGGGCGAACTGGACCAGCACCTCATCCGCGAGGGGCGCCACGAGCGGCTGTGGGACGTGCTCGGTGCGCACGTCCGCCGCTACGAGACCCCGGGCGGCACCGTCGAGGGCGTCTCCTTCGCCGTGTGGGCCCCGAACGCCCGCGGCGTCAAGGTCACCGGCGACTTCGACTACTGGGAGGCGCGCGCCTACCCGATGCGGTCGCTGGGCTCCTCCGGCGTGTGGGAGATCTACATCCCCGGGGTGCAGATCGGCAGCCGGTACCGGTACCACGTGCTCGGCGCCGACGGGACGTGGCGGGAGAAGTCCGACCCGCTGGCGTTCGCCACGGAGGTGCCGCCGCTCAACGCCTCCGTCGTCACCGAGTCGACCTACGAGTGGGCCGACGACGCGTGGCTGGTCGAGCGCGCCCGCGACGCCTGGCACGAGCGCCCGATGAGCGTCTACGAGGTGCACGCCGCCTCCTGGCGGCATGGGCTCTCCTACCGCGAGATGGCCGACGAACTGGTCGACTACGTGGTGTCCGCCGGGTTCACCCACATCGAGTTCATGCCGCTGGCCGAGCATCCCTTCGGCGGCTCCTGGGGCTACCAGGTGACCTCCTACTACGCGCCCACGTCGCGGTTCGGCAGCCCCGACGACCTCCGCTACCTCATCGACCGGGCTCACCAGGCCGGCATCGGCGTCATCGTCGACTGGGTCCCGGCTCACTTCCCGAAGGACGAGTGGGCGCTGGCCCGGTTCGACGGCACCCCGCTCTACGAGCACGCCGATCCCCGCCGCGGTGAGCAGCTGGACTGGGGAACCTACGTCTTCGACTTCGGCCGGTCCGAGGTGCGCAACTTCCTCGTCGCCAACGCGCTGTTCTGGGCCAAGGAGTTCCACATCGACGGCCTGCGCGTGGACGCGGTCGCCTCGATGCTCTACCTGGACTACTCCCGCGAGGACTGGGTGCCCAACATCCACGGCGGCCGGGAGAACCTCGAGGCGGTCGCGTTCCTGCAGGAGATGAACGCGACGGTCTACCGCGAGGTCCCGGGTGTGGTCACGATCGCCGAGGAGTCGACGGCCTGGCCCGGCGTGACCCGGCCGACGCATCTCGGGGGCCTGGGCTTCGGTTTCAAGTGGAACATGGGGTGGATGCACGACTCGCTGGCCTACATGGAGCGGGCGCCGGTCTACCGCAGCTACCACCACGGCCAGCTGACGTTCTCGATGATGTACGCGTACTCCGAGAACTACGTGCTGCCCATCAGCCATGACGAGGTCGTCTACGGCAAGGGCTCGCTGCTCCGGAAGATGCCCGGCGACCGCTGGCAGCAGCTGGCCAACCTGCGCGCCTACCTGGCTTATATGTGGGCACACCCGGGCAAGCAGCTGCTGTTCATGGGCTCGGAGTTCGGCCAGGACGCGGAGTGGGCCGAGAGCCGCTCGCTGGACTGGTGGCACCTCGACGACCCGGCCCACCGCGGGATCCTGCAGCTCGTGACCGACCTCAACGGCCGCTACAAGGAGCTCGACGCGCTCTGGTCGCTGGACGTCGATCCGGCCGGCTTCCAGTGGATCGACGCCAACGACGCGACCGGCAACGTGCTGTCCTTCCTGCGGTACGGCAAGCCGGCGGCATCGGACACCGGTGTCGGCGAGAGCACCGGCTCGGCGCTGGCGTGCGTCGCGAACTTCTCGGGCTCCCCGCACAACGAGTACCGGATCGGGCTGCCCCGCCCCGGTCACTGGCGGGAGGTGCTGAACTCCGACGCCGACGGCTACGGCGGCTCGGGCGTCGGCAACTTCGGGGGCATCGAGGCGGTCGCGGAACCCTGGCACGGTCAGCCGTACTCCGCCACGGTGGCCGCTCCCCCGCTCGGCACCGTCTGGTTCCTGCACGAGGGCTGAGTCCGTCTCTGCGTCGGATCGGGGTCCGTCCCGGCGCGCCGGAGGCTCCCCAAGTGGGGCCCGACCAGGCATTCTGTGCCGACTCCCGATCGCACCGCCGGCACAGCCCACGGCCGGCCTTCCCAGACAAGGGGACGCGCCCCGATGAGGCAGGTCCTGCGCCGCGCACTGCCCACGGCCCTCGCGGGCGTGCTGCTCGCCGGTTGTGCCGCCGAGGTCGTCGTCGGCCAGGGCTCACCCGGCCCCGGCGAGCCGGTGGACGTCGCCTCGGACGCCTTCCCGATCACCGGGGTCAGCGACACGGGGATCGACCAGTTCGCGCGCAATGCGCTCACCGATCTGAACGCCTTCTGGTCGGAGGCCTACCCCGAGTTCTTCGGCGAGGACTTCACGCCGCTGGAGAACGGCTACTTCTCGGTCGACTCCAACGCCATCGACGAGAACGCCTACCCCGAGACCGGCATCGGCTGCGACGGCTCCCGGACCGATCCGGAGGAGGTCGCCGGCAACGCGTTCTACGACCCCGCGTGCGATCTCATCGCCTACGACCGGGCACTGCTCGAGGAGCTCTCCACCGACTACGGGCGGTTCCTGGGGCCGGTCGTCATGGCACACGAGTTCGGCCACGCCATGCAGGGCCGGTTCGGCTTCGCCGAGAACGGACGGAGCATCCAGGACGAGACCCAGGCCGACTGCCTGGCCGGCTCGTGGACGCGCTGGGTGAAGGACGGCCATGCCGCCCACATGAGCACCCGGGCACCCGAGCTCGACGACGTCGTCCGCGGGTTCCTGCATCTGCGCGACCAGGTCGGCAGTGCCGCCAGCAGTTCCGCGCACGGGTCGTACTTCGACCGGGTCTCGGCGTTCTACGAGGGCTTCGACAAGGGCGTCGCGTCCTGTCGTGACGACTTCGGCACCGACCGGCTGTTCACCGAGGCGAGCTTCAGCACGGCGTCGGACTTCGCCGACCAGGGCAATGCCCCGTTGACCGACATCCTCACCTGGGTCGGCCAGACGCTGCCGCTGTACTGGACGACGACGTTCCCGCAGCGGCACCTCGGTTCGTTCCGGGCGCCGGCGGTGACCCCGTTCGACCGCACGGCCCCCGACTGCCGGGGTTTCGGCGGGAGAGACCGCGATCTGGGGTACTGCCCCTCGACGTCGACCGTCTACTACGACCGCACCGACCTGATCGGTCCGGCCTACGACAAGATCGGCGACTTCGCCGTCGCCGCCGCGCTGTCGGTTCCCTACGCCCTCGCGGCCC
>JAOPUS010000103.1 GCA_025963345.1 Blastococcus sp.
ACGACCCATCGAGAACAGAGTCCTCGGTGCGGGCACGGGGCGGCGAAGTCTCGCAACCATCCGGACGAGTGATCGCGGACGGTCAGCCGCCGAGGCGGACCCCGAACCGGAAACCGCGCTGGTCGACGCTGGTCACCGCGACGGGTGAGCCGTAGGTGCGCGCGTGCACCATCATCCCGTTGCCGATGTAGAGGCCCACGTGGCTGATCGGTGTGTAGAAGAAGACCAGATCCCCCGCCTGCAGCTCCCCGCGCGACACCTGGGTGCCCAGCTGGGACTGCGCGCGGCTGGAGTGCGCCAGCGAGTAGCCGGCCGCAGCGTAGGCGTAGGCCGTCAGGCCGGAGCAGTCGAAGGCGTCCGGGCCGGAGGCGGCGTGCTGGTAGGGGTCGCCCACCTGGGCGAGGGCGGCCCGGATCGCCTCACCGGCGGCGCCGGGAGGCATCGGCAGATCCCTGGGTGCCTGCAGCGAACGCCCCGCCACGGCGGTGGTGACGGCGGCCTGCTCGGTGGCCGACAGCCGCGCGAAGTCGGCCTGGTACCCGGCAATCTGCTTCTGGACCTCGGCCTGCTGTGCCTCGAGTTGCTCGAGGCCGGCCGTGGCCGTCGCGGCGGCCTGGTCCGCGGCGGCCTGGGCCTGCTGCGCGGCAGCCTGCGCCGCGGCGACCTCGGAGACGACCGAATTCGTGTGCTCGGCGATCATGTCCAGCGTCGTCATCTGCTGGACGAGCTCGGTCGCCGACTCGCTGGTCAGGAACGCGGCGAACCGGGACTGGGTCTTGCCGGTGTAGCCGCTCTGGGCGATCGCCCGCAGCTGCGGCTCGTAGGCGGACAGCGCGGCCTGTGCCTCGGCAGCCTGCTGCGCGGCGGCCGCGGCGGCCTCCTGCTGGGCAGCGACGGTCAGCTGCGCCTCGTGCACCTGCTCGTCGACGACGGTCAGCTGTTCCGCGGCCTGACGGACGAGCTCCATGGCCTCGCCGGCGGAACCGGGTGTGGCGCCGGCGGCGGCGGGTGAGAGCAGTCCGGTCGCGGCGGCGACCAGGACTGCACCCAGTGCCAGGGCTGCACCGGAACGGCGGCGAGGGGTCGTGCGGGTGAGCTGCACCGTCGGCCTCCGTCTGCGTGCGCCGGGCCCGGGGAAGGGGCCACGATCCATGCGCGTCGGAACGACGGTAGGGAAGCGCTGTAGACAAGTAGTGGAGGGCGCGCTGGTCATCTTCTGTGCAACGCCACGCCTGTCACAGGAGTATTACCAGGCCCCATTCGTCACTCCTCCGCGGGAATGGTGGAGTCGCTACAGAAAAATGTGCGCCCAGGGCGCATTCCACTCATGGAATTGCACTCTGGGCGCACATGACCGCCCGCCGGGTACGGCAGGCGGGACGCGCAGTACCGGCTCAGCCGGCGAGGGGCTCCTGGGCCTGCAGGCTGGTGACGGCGTCGAGGTCGCGCAGGATCGCGGCGAGCTCGTCGGCGGTCCACGCCTCGCAGCAGTCGCACCCGCCCTCGCGGTAGGTGGCGAGGCCGAGGCGGCCGCCGGCCTGGTCCTCCTCGATGGCGAGGTGGCCGGCGGACGGGTGACGATGGCAGGCGCAGCCCTGGGCGCAGAGGCCCAGACCCCACCCGGAGATGACGACCGTGCGGCCATCGTCCCGGACCTTGCCCACCTGAAAGACGGACGGCTTGCGACTCCTGGTCACAGAGTCCTCCCCTCGACAGTCCCGTTCGGAGAACGGAACCCCTGTGCATGTGGCGAAAAGGCGAAGCTGACCGACATATCGGCAGGAATCGCGTGGAACTGAATCCCTGAGCGCGAAATCTGTTCCGATTGCGGGGTGCAGCTGCGTCGCTCTTTCCGTACTCAGCGTAGCCGCGCCAGCACACGTCGTCGCCGTCAGTTTTCACCATCGATGTCGCCGAACCGTTGGCGCACATGCACCATCCCGGGCCTCCCGGCGGTGCCGGAGTGACGGGTGGGATTTCACCTCACAAAGCGGCAGTCACACCCCGACGGCAGGGAGTCGTACAGCGCAGGTCACCGCACCGCACCGCCCGAGGCGACGGCGCATGGCGTAGCCGATCGCGCGCGGAACGCGGCGACGGGAGGGCCGTCAGCTGGCCGGGCTGACGCTGCTCATGTTGAAGTCCGGTACCCGCACCGTCGGCATCGCCGCACGGGTGAACCAGTCGTTCCATTCCCGGGGCAGGGTGCGCTCGGTCCGGCCGGCCTGCACGATCCGGCCGAGGAGGTCGACCGGCGACTCGTTGAACCGGAAGTTGTTCACCGCGCCGGTCACCTCGCCGTTCTCGACCAGGAACACCCCGTCGCGGGTGAGGCCGGTCAGCAGCAGGGTCTGCGGGTCGACCTCGCGGATGTACCAGAGCGTCGTCAGCAGGAGGCCGCGCTCGGTCGCGGCGAGCATCTCCTCCTGGGTCGCGGTCGCGTTCGGATCCTCGAGGATCAGGTTGTCGAGTGCGGCCGTGGCCGGGGCCGTCGTCTTCAGCGCCCAGGCCCGCGGCCGGATCAGGTTGGTCAGGACGCCGTTCTCGATCCAGTTGACCGCCGGCGTGGCCATGCCGTTGTCGAAGACCGACGCGGAGCCCGACGAAGCAGCCACCACCTGGAACGAAGCGGTCTCCAGCCCGGGAGCGTTCGGGTCACTGCGCAGCGTCAGCGGGAGAGCGGCCAGCCGCTCGCCGATCCGGTTCCCGCCGCCCGGACGCGCGAAGACGTTGCGGCCCTCGTCGGCGTCGCGGGCCTCCATCGTCCAGTAGAGGTAGATCATCAGGTCGCTGATCGCCGAGGGCGGCAGCAGCGTCTCGTACCGCCCGGCGGGCAGCTCGATCCGGCGCTGCGACCAGCCCATCTTGCGCTCGACGTCGGTCGCGAGGTCGGCCACCGAGACGTCGCGGAAGTCCCGCGTGCCCATGCCTGCCCACACCGAGCGGGAGAAGTCCGGGCTCTTGCCGTTGAGCTCGACCCGCCCGGTCGGCTGGTCGTGCCGCAGCCGCAGGCCGGTCGACGTCCCGAGGTAGGTCGTGCGCATCGCGTGCTCTGCGAAGCCGAAGAGGAGCTCGTCGCGGTCGCGCGCCTCCCCGAAGGCCTGACCCAGCGCGGGTGCGAACTCGCCGAACACCTCGATCGAGGTCTCGGCCGACACGGCGTCCCAGTCGCCGCTGCCCGGGGGAGTCTCGCTGATCAGCGGGACGGCGTCCTCGGCCGGTCCGGCGTCCCGCGCGGCCTGTTCGCTGGCCGCCACGAGCGTCGCGACGTCCGGCGTCCCGGTGCGGGCGACGGTGCCGGCGGCCATCCCGGCGCCGCCGTCGACGAAGGAGATGACCACGACGTGCCGTGAGCGCATCGCGCCATTGGTGGTCAGGCTGTTGGCCGCCCAGCGGAGATTGGCCTCGGAGCTGTCGGTGACGAAGGTGACCTGACCGTCCGCCGTCGAGGCCGCCAGGGCGCGCTCGACGAGTTCCTGCGGGGTGCACTGACTCATCGCCCGGCCTCCTGGACGGTGTTCAGGATGGACACGTTCTCGAACAGCGCGGTCGGACAGCCGTGGCTGACCGGCGCGACCTGTCCCGGCTGGGCCTTGCCGCAGTTGAACGCGCCGCCGAGGACGTAGGTCTGCGGGCCGCCGACCACCGACATCGAGCCCCAGAAGTCGGTCGTCGTCGCCTGGTAGGCCACGTCGCGCAGCTGGCCCGCGAGCCGGCCGTTCTCGATCTTGTAGAAGCGCTGGCCGGTGAACTGGAAGTTGTAGCGCTGCATGTCGATCGACCAGCTCTTGTCGCCGACGACGTAGATGCCGCGCTCGACGCCGCCGATGATCTCCTCCGTCGACGGGCCGTCGGGCGCCGGCTGCAGCGAGACGTTGGCCATCCTCTGCACCGGCACGTGACTGGACGAGTCGGCGAACGCACAGCCGTTGGAACGGGGCATGCCACGCAGCCGGGCCATGTTGCGGTCGACCTGGTACCCGACCAGGACGCCGTCCTTCACGATGTCCCACTGCTGACCGGCGACGCCCTCGTCGTCCCAGCCGACGGTGGACAGCCCGTGCCGCGCCGTGCGGTCACCGGTGACGTTCATCAGCGGCGAGCCGTACCGCAGGCTGTCGAGCTTGTCGACGGTCGCGAACGACGTCCCCGCGTAGGCGGCCTCGTAGCCCAGCGCCCGGTCGAGCTCGGTGGCGTGCCCGACGGACTCGTGGATGGTGAGGTAGAGGTTCGTGGGGTCGACGACGAGGTCGTAGCGGCCGGCCTCGACCGAGGGCGCCTTCGTCTTCTCCCGCAGCAGCTCGGGCATCTCGGCCAGCTCCCCGCGCCAGTTCCAGGAGCTGCCGGTCAGGTACTCCCACCCCTTGCCGACCGGCGGGGCGAGCGTGCGCATGCTCTCGAACTGACCGGTGGCGCGGTCGACGGTGAGCGCGGTGAACTCCGGGTGGATGCGCACGCGCTGCTGGCGGGTGCGGGTGCCGGCGGTGTCGGCGTAGTACTTCTGCTCCTTCACGTGCATGCAGCTGCTCTGCACGTGCTCCACGCCGTCGGCGGTCATCAGCTGCTCGGACAGCTCGATGAGCAGCGCGCTCTTCTCGCTGTCGGGCACCTCGAACGGGTCGATCTCGTAGTCGGAGACCCACATGGCGTCGGCGTAGACCGGCTCGGGGGCGAGCTCCACCCGGTCGCTGTTGATCGACGCGGAGACCTTGGCGACGGTGACGGCCTCCTCGGCCAGGCGCACGGCCTCGGCAGCGGTGAGGACGACGCCCGCGGCGAAGCCCCACGTGCCCTCGTGGACCACGCGGACGGCGAGCCCGAGGTCCTCGCCGTCGGTGAACGACTCCGGCCGGGCGTCGCGCAGGCTGACCGTCTGGGTGTGGATGCGCTCGACCCGGATGTCGGCGTGCTCGCAGCCGAGGTCGACCGCCCGGGTGAGCGCGGCGTCGGTCAGCGCGGCCAGCGGCAGGGCGAGGAACGTCTCGTCGACGGTGCGGGAGGGTGCCACGCGCCCCTGTCTACCAGCCCCGTCGCACACGGCGAGATCTGCACACTGGCCCTCATCAGGGCCCAGATGTGGGCGAGTGTGCAGATCTCGCCGGGCAGGGATGGGATGACGGCCGGCGGGTACCGGCCGCGCATGGCCGACACCGGGGACGACGTCACGCTCACCTTCGGCGGGAACGCCACGACGCTGCTGCGGATCGGTCCGTTCACGGTGCTCACCGACCCGAACTTCCTGCACCGCGGGCAGCGGGCACACCTGGGTTACGGGCTCCGCGCCAAACGGCTGACGGAGCCGGCCCTCCAGCCGACCCAGCTGCCGGCGCTCGACGGCATCCTGCTCAGCCACATGCACGGCGACCACTGGGACCGCATCGCCACGAAGTCCCTGCCCAAGGCCACGCCCGTCGTCACCACGCCGGAGGCCGCGAAGTGCCTGGCCGACCGGGGCTTCACCCAGACGTCGGACCTGCGCGCCTGGGAGACCCACGAGTTCACCCGTGGCACCGACACGCTGCGGATCACGTCGGTGCCCGGGGTGCACGGCCCCGGAGCGCTCGACCGCGTGCTCCCACAGGTGATGGGCAGCGTCGTCGAGCTGGTGCGCGGGGGCGTGACGGGCGGGGAGGTGTCCTGGCGGGGCTTCATCAGCGGCGACACCCTCTACCGGCCGTTCCTCGGCGAGGTGCTGGAGCGGTGCGGGCCCCTCGACGTGCTGATCCCCCATCTGGGCGGCACGAAGGTCCTCGGCATCACCGTCACGATGGACGCCCGGCAGGGCGCGGACCTGGTCGAGCTGCTGAAGCCGCCGGTCACCGTGCCGGTCCACTACGACGACTACGACCGGTTCAAGAGCCCGCTGGGCGACTTCCTTGCCGAGGTCGGCCGACGGGAGCTGCCCGGCGAGTTGCGGACCGCGCAGCGCGGCGACACCGTCTCGCTCCGCGCCTGAGCGGTCCTCCAGTGGAAACGATCATGAAGTCCGCGGGGTGACACGCCCCTGGCAGACGGCGTGTCACCACCGGAACTTCATGATCGCGGCCTGGGGGCAGCGGGTCAGCTGCGGGTGAGGACCTCGTCGAGGCGCTCGTAGCCCTCGTTGATGCCGGTCTCCATGCCGCTCGCGACGAAGGCGTCGCGGTCGGCGAACGAGTCGACCAGCGACGTCGCGGTCAGCCGGGTGCGACCGCTGCCGAGGTCCTCCAGGACGAGCTTCTCCAGGGCGACAGCGTCCGGCATGCCCTCGAAGGTGAACGTCTGGACGATCAGCTCGTTCGGCCGCACCTCGTGGAAGGACCCATGGAAGCCGTACTCCTCGTCCGCCCGCGAGTGCACGTAGCGGTAGGACCCGCCGGTCCGGCAGTCGTAGTGGTCGATCCGCATCGTGAGGTCCCGCGGGCCGAGCCACTGGACGACGAGGTCGGGATCGGTGTGGGCGCGGAAGACCTTCTCGGGCGGGGCGTCGAACTCCCGGACGATTCGGACGAGCGGGACGTCGGGGTCGGAGACGATCTGGGTCTCGTGCTGCGTGGTGGTCATGACGGTGTTCCTTCCTGCGGGATGGGAGTGGGCGCGGCATCGGTGGGCGGGTGGGGAGCGACGTCGTCGGGCATCGCGCGGAGGACGTCGTCGAGACGGCGGTAACGCTCCTCGGCCTGCTGCCGGTAGCGCTCGATCCACCTGGTCATCAGGTCGAAGACATTCGCCTCGAGGTGCACCGGGCGGCGCTGGGCCTCCCGGCTCCGGCTCACCAGGCCGGCGTCCTCGAGCACCTTGAGGTGCTTGGAGACGGCCTGGACGGTCACGTCGTAGGGCGCGGCGAGCTCGTTCACCGTGGCGTCGCCGACCGCGAGCCGCGCCACGATGTCCCGCCGGGTGGGGTCGGCCAGCGCCGAGAACACCCGGGAGAGCGGATCTGCCACCACTGCACGTCCTCCTCATACTCAACCTTTCGGTTGAAGAAGAGGCTAGCCGCCCCGTGCGGCCATAGTCAACCGTTCGGTTGAAGAAGCGGGGCGGCGACATCGCCGAAGTCGCTCGCTTTGACACGTCAAGACGTGCGAGATCGCCGATCTCGCCGAGGAACGGGGGTCAGCCCGAGGCCAGCCGCGCGGCGCGGGTGGCGACGTCGACCCGCAGCGCCTCGGTGTCGACCGTGGTGGAGGTCGCGTCGCGCACGACCTGCCGGCCGCCCACCCAGACGTCCCGCACGTGCCGGCCGGCGCCGGACCACACCAGGTGGGCCAGGACATCCCCCGGATCACCCACCGGCTCGAACACCAGGTTCCGGGTATCGACGTGCACCAGGTCGGCACGCCGGCCGGCCTCCAGCTGTCCCAGGTCCGGCCGGCCGATGGCCTCGGCCGCCGCGCCGGTCGCCAGCCAGACCGCCTCCGCGGCGGTCAGCGCGGTCGCCGACCGGCCGGAGAGCCGGGCCAGCGACGCCGCCAGCCGGAGGTCGGCGAGCAGGTCCAGGCCGTCGTTGGACGCCGGACCGTCGGTGCCGATGCCGACCCGGATGCCGCGGTCGAGCATCGCGCGCAGCGGGGCGATGCCGCTGGCCAGCTTGGCGTTGCTGGCCGGGCAGTGGGCGACGGCGACGTCGTACTCCGCCCAGAGCTCGAGGTCGCCGTCGTCCATGTGCACGCAGTGCGCGGCCAGCACCCGGCCGCCGA
>JAOPUS010000104.1 GCA_025963345.1 Blastococcus sp.
GAACCAGTTGTTGTTGCCGCCGTAGAGCACCACGGTGTCGTCGTTGCTGATGCCCTTGGCCGACAGCAGGGCCTCGAAGCCGGCCTTGTCGACGAAGTCGCGGCGCAGCGGGTCCTGCAGGTCCTTCCGCCAGTCCAGCTTGACGGCGCCCTCGAGGTGGCCCCCGTCGTAGGCGCTGGTGTCCTCGTCCACCTCGACGAAGACCAGACCGGGCTTGCCGAGGTTCTCCTCGGCCCAGTCGGCGGTGACGAGCACGTCGTTGCGGCTCATATGGGTTCCTCCGTAGATCGGTGTGTGCGAATGGTCAGGCGCGGGCCGGCAGGGCCCGCCGTGCGATCAGGTAGAGCTCGCAGCCGAGGCAGAAGCCGGTGGCCGCGTTGAGCAGAGCCGCCACCAGTGCGAATCCGGTGGCGACGGCGCCGAGCACCGGCGCGCCGAGCAGGTAGCCCGCCGCGCCCACGACGGCGAAGAGCAGGCCCACGAGCTGGGCGAAGCGGGGCGGTGCCTCCGGCTCCCGTTCGCGCACCGGCCCGAGCCGGGGCGCGACGACGACGCGGAACAACGCGCCGTAGGGGGCGTACCGGAGACCGGCGAACGCACCCACAGCGAACACGACCGCCTGGACGGCGACGAGCACACCGCTGCCCAGCACGAGCGCGACGGCAAGGACGACGGCAGTGATCCACGCGGCGAAGCGCGGACCTCGGACGTCGACAGGACGGGATGCTGCAGTCATTGCAGAGAGACTCTCCGGACGGCGGTCAGGGCACGTCTGGGCGACGTCGGTCGCCCTCAGGAGGTCGGACAGAGGCAGCTGTCGACGCGGCACAGATCAACTGTGCGTCGCGACGTCAGCAGGGTGCCCACGCCGCGAGAGTAGCCGATCACGTACCCGCTCCGGCATGGGCGTCGACGAGAGCGGTCAGCTCGTCCGGGCGCGGAGCCCCGCTGCTGCGGCCGATCAGCTCCCCGTCCCGCCCGAGATAGAACAGCGTGGGGGTGCGGCGGACGTCGAGTTCGCGGACCTCGTCGAGGTGGCTCTCGGCGTCGACCTGGACAACGGCCAGCCCGGGCCGGGTGGCCTGCAGTTGCTGCAGGCGGGCCTTGGTGGCGCGGCAGGGAGCGCAGAAGGCCGTGGAGAACTGGACGACGGTGAGGTCGGCCTCGCCGGGCCGCACCCCGAGACGGTCGAACACCGACGCCGCCACGCCGTCCTCCTCCGCGCCCGGGGAACGCAGCGCGCCGTCGCGCGTGCGCAACCACCACGCCGCGACGGCCGTGACCGCCAGCGCGGCGACGACGACGGCCGCTCCCATTCCGCTCATTGCCCGGGGAACGGCGGCAGTCCTGCCCGCTATTCCTCAGCCACTGAGGACGGTGTCCCGCGCCGAGACCTGGACGTCCACGCCGTCCTCGGCCGGTTGCACCCCGGTGAGCTGCAGCCCGAACGGCAGGGCCGGAACGGTGTAACGGAGGTCCAGGAGGTCGCTGACCCCCGTGACGAGGAACTCCGGCACGTCCACGCCGGCCCCGGCGGCCCCCTCGACGTCGATCACGAGGGCGTCGCCGTCGAGCGCGACCGTGCCGACCGCGGTCAGCGGGAACGTCTGACCCAGCAGCTCGACGGTCTTGGTGATCCGCAGCCCGTCGCCTTCTCGCCGCACGGTGGCGTCGCCGCCGAGCTGCCCCGACAGCAGCGCGTAGGACAGCGTCGCCGTCCCGTCGATGCGGTCGACCGGTACCTCCGTCACCGAACCGGACAACACGCTGGAGAGCGGCACGTGGACCCCGTGCAGGGCGATGTCGGCCCGCGTGCCCTCGGGCTGGCCGAGCTCGTCGGCGGTGAGCGAGATCCGGACGTCGTCGTAGCGGCCGGCCACCGCCTGGGTGAGGAACGGGAACCCGGCGATGTCGACCGTGGGCGTGCCCGCCAGGCCGCCCTTGGACGCCAGCTCCTGGCCGACCCGGTCCTCGGCGATGCCGACCGCCACCCGGTCGGCGATCACGGCGAGCCCCAGGAGCAGGAGGACGACGATCAGCAGCGCTCTCATGCGGTCAGAGCACGCTCTGCAGAGCGAGGGCCACCGGACCGCACGCCGCCAGCGGCAGCACGCCCTGGACGAGCGCCAGCGCCCACACCGGCGGAGGTTGGTCGCCGTCCGGCGGCTCGGCGGCCGCCTCGACGACCAGGTAGCTCCCGACGAGGGACACGATCGCCGCCACCCCGCCGAGGACCGCCCCGTAGATGACGGCCGCCAGCGGGTCCACCGTGCCGCTGATGTCGCGGCCGAGGAACGCCACCGCCGCACCGGCCACGACAGCCAGCACCAGCCCGAGCAGACCGCACGGGACGCCGTCGGCCAGCTGCGGGCGGGGCAGCACGAGATCGACCAGGTGCCCGACGACCAGGGCGGTGCCGACCGCGAGCAGCGCGACCAGCGCGCGGCCGTGCCCGGCGTCGGTCCGGCCGAGCAGCAGAAGGGTCGCGAGCGCACCGGTCACAGCGAGCAGCAACGCCGCCCCGGCCAACGAGGCGACCAGGTCGTGCCGGGGCCGCCGCAGCATCTGCTGGAGGACCGCCGCGAGGAAGCCCACGCCGAACACTGCCAGCAACCCGCCCATGGCCGGCCGCGCGGGCAGGACCAGGACCAGGTCGGCCGCGACCGCCGCGGCCGCGCCCACGGTCAGCGAGCCGGCGAACCCCTGGATGCCGGTGACCAGCACCCACACGAGGACCAGGCCCAGCTGCAGCACGATGACCGCAGCGAGCCGGCCCAGGTCGCCCAGGAGCTCCGGCAGCACCACCAGGAGGGCGACGGCCCCCGCGGCGCAGCCGGCAGCGGGCAGGTGGTGCGCCCGGGCCGGCAGCGCGGACTCCAGGGCAAGGGAACTCACGGGTCGATGGTCCCAGAAGCCGAGCGTCCGATCCGCGCGACGAGCGGAGCAGTGGCGCCACTCTCGGCGTGTCCGAAGCTCGGGGCCACCCACGCGGTCGCGCTGACCAGCGCCCGCACCTCGCCGAACGGGGTCAGCCAGGTGCCAGCCGGCGGAACGGCGCGCGGGCGGCCGCGCCGGCAGGACGAGTCCGGCGAGGTCGGTGCCGTCCTCCGTTCGGACGGCCAACCGCCGAACTCCGGCCGCAGCGAGGTGATCAGCGGCCACGTCGGCTATCCTCCCCTTTCACCTCGACAGCGCCGTCGTAGGCCCGAGGACGACGCCGGTCGTCCCCGGCCCCGTGAGGAGACGACATGCGACTCGTACTCATGACCGCGGCACGACAGGCCACGACCGAGGTGCTGCCCGCGCTGGGGCTCCTGGCCCATCAGGTGCGAGTGGTCGCCCCCGAGCTCTCCAGCCTGCTCGACGGCGACTCCGGGGACGTCGTCCTCGTCGACGCCCGCCACGACCTCATCCAGGCCCGCACGCTGTGCGGCCTGCTCTCCTCCACCGGCGTCGCCGCCGCGCTGGTCGCCGTC
>JAOPUS010000321.1 GCA_025963345.1 Blastococcus sp.
GACGTCGCGACGGGCGAGGTGGTGGACGGGCCGATCGACCGGTGCCGCTACTCCCCCGTGGCGTGGCTGCCCGGCGGCGACGAGCTGTTCTACGTCCGTCGGCTGGCTCCGGAACTGGTGCCCGACGGCGAGGAGCAGTTCCACCGCCGGGTGTGGCGCCACCGGGTGGGGGCGCCGGCCGACGCCGACACGCTCGTCCACGGCGAGGGCAGCGATCCGACCACCTACTTCGGTGTGCACACCAGCCGGGACGGCCGCTGGCTGGTCGTCTCCGGATCCGCGGGCACCGCACCGCGCGACGACGTCTGGCTCGCCGACCTCGCCGGCGACGGCACACTGCGCGACTTCCAGGTCGGCGTGGACGCGCAGACCGCCGCGTGGGTCGCCCGCGACGGCCGGCTGTGGCTGATGTCGGACCGCGACACCCCCCGCTGGCGGCTCGCCGTCGCCGACCCGGCGGACCCGGCCACGTGGTCGCCGGAGGCCTGGCAGGACGTCGTCCCCCAGCAGCCGGACGCCGTCCTGTCCGACGTCGCCCTGGTCGACGGCCCGGACGGCGACCTGCAGGTGCTCGCCGTGCACGCGGTCGACGCCACCGATCGGCTGTCGGTGTGGGCCGGCCCTGACGATGCTTCCCGGCCCACCCGCCTCGCCGACGTCGAGGGCCTCGGCGCCGGCAGCATCTCCGGCGTCAGCGCGCCACCGGAGGGTGGGACGTCGGCCTGGGTGGGCTACACCGACTACGCGACCCCTTCCTCGGTGCTGCGCTGGGACGCGGCGTCGCCGACCACGCTGACGACCTGGGAGGAGGCAGCCGTCGCCGGGGAGGTCCCCGACCTGACCGTCGTCGAGACGCACGCGACGTCGGCCGACGGCACGCCGGTGCACATGTTCCTGCTCTCCGGCTCCGGAGCTCCGGACACGCCCCGCCCGACCGTGCTCTACGGCTACGGCGGCTTCAACGTCTCCCTCACCCCGGCCTACACCGCGCAGGCACTGGCCTGGGTCGCCGCCGGCGGCGTGTGGGCGGTGGCCAACCTGCGCGGCGGCTCCGAACACGGCGAGGAGTGGCACCGCGCGGGGATGCGCGAGTGCAAGCAGAACGTCTTCGACGACTTCGCCGCTGCCGGAGAACACCTGGTCGCCCAAGGCTGGACGACGCACGAGCAACTCGCCGTCATGGGCGGCTCGAACGGCGGCCTGCTCGTCGGCGCCACCCTGACCCAGCGCCCGGACCTGGCGGCCGCGGTGGTCTGCAGCGCGCCGCTGCTGGACATGGTCCGGTACGAGCAGTTCGGCCTGGGCCGTACCTGGAACGACGAGTACGGCACCGCCGAGAACCCGGCGGAGCTCGGCTGGCTGCTCGGCTACTCGCCCTACCACGCGGTCCGCGAGGGGACGGCGTACCCGGCGGTGCTGTTCACGACGTTCGAGTCCGACACCCGGGTCGACCCGCTGCACGGCCGCAAGCTCGCCGCCGCCCTGCAGCACGCCACCAGCGCGGACGCGCCGATCGTGCTCCGCCGCGAGACGTCGGTCGGACACGGCGCACGGGCGGTCAGCCGGACCGTCGGGCTGGCCGCTGACCAGCTCGCTTTCCTTGCGGAACACACGGGTCTCGCTCGTCGGTAGGAGGTGTGTCGCCCCTTCGCTGACAGGGAGCGCCTCTCCTGGGACACTTTCTGGTGATGACTCGATCACAGCTCGTGTTCGCCGCGACCGACGGGATCTCCGGCGCGGTTCCCAGCTGCGTCCAGGACGCCACCACGCTGTGCGCCCGGGTCTATGACTGGTTCGGCCTGGACTGGCTGGCGGCCAACGCCGACGCGTTGATCGCCACGCCCGCGAAGATGATGCTGATCGTGCTGCTGGCCGTCGGCGTCCGGGCGCTGATGCACCGCGGCATCCGCCGGCTCACCGAACGCACCGCCACCGGCGCGGTGCCCACGATCCTGCGGCCGCTACGCAACCGGGCGCCGGCGAACTCCGACGCGATGGAGCAGATCACCGAGCGCCGCACCCAGCGGTCCGAGGCCATCGGGTCGGTGCTGCGCAGCTTCGCCTCGATCCTCGTCCTCGGGATCGGCGTGGTGCTGGTCCTGGGCGAGCTCGGCATCAATCTCGCGCCGATCGTCGCCAGCGCCGGGGTCGTCGGTGTCGCGCTCGGCTTCGGCGCACAGAACCTGATCAAGGACTTCATCGCCGGGATCGGCATCATCCTCGAGGACCAGTACGGCGTGGGTGACGTCGTCGACCTCGGGGAGGCGAGTGGGACGGTCGAGGCCGTGGGCCTGCGGATCACCCGGCTGCGGGACGTCAACGGCGTCGTCTGGTACGTCCGCAACGGCGAGATCCTGCGGGTGGGCAACAAGAGCCAGGGCTTCGCCCAGGTGGTCATCGACATGCCCGTGTCGCACGACACCGACCTCGAGAGCGCCCGGAGGGCGATGCAGGAGGTCGCCGACGCGATGTACGCCGAGGACGAGTGGGCGGCCGTGCTGCTCGCCGAGCCCGAGTCACTGGGCGTCGAGCAGATCACCGCGGAGGGCGTCTTCCTCCGGCTGGTCGTCCGCTCGACGAACGCCGACCAGTGGCGGGTCGGCCGGGAGCTGCGGATGCGGCTCAAGGAGCGGTTCGTCGCCGAGGGCTTCCGGACGCCGCTGCCGCTCCTGACCGGCGCCTCCGGTTCCGCGGCGGGGGTCCGGTGAGCGCGCCCGCGCCGGAGGGGTTGTCCCCCGTCGGCGCACCGACCCGGCAGGCGACCTTCCGCGAGGTCTTCGCCGTCCGGGAGTTCCGGCCGCTGTTCGGCACGTTCCTGCTCTCCACCGCCGGCGACGAGCTCGCGCGGGTGGCGCTCACCGTGCTCGTGTACCAGCGG
>JAOPUS010000130.1 GCA_025963345.1 Blastococcus sp.
GCGCCTACACCAGCTTCCTGCTCGGGCACCTGCTGCTCGAGGTCGCCCAACGGGGCGTGCCCATCAGCCCCGAGGACGAGCCGGAGGGATCCCCGGAGGTCACGGTGGACCTCGACGAGTACCCGAATGTCCAGCGACTCGAGCCACATCTGTCCCAGGACGAGTCCGCCGCCGAGTTCGACGAGTCACTGGAGACCCTGCTCGATCGCTTGGAGCGGGATCTGGTGGCGTCCCGACGATCGCGCCCGTCCCCGACCCAGCCCGATCCGTCCACCTGAACGTCCCTGCATGCTGCGCCACGCGCCGTCCGCATGCCCGGCCGACGCCTGTTTACTAAGTAAATCGGTGGGGGCAGAATCCATCTTGACGGCCCTGCGCTCCGGCAAGAGCGCCGCCGAGCGCACCGCCAGGGCCGCCTGTGGATCGAGCCTCTGGGGGGCGAACATGATCGGCACCGAAACTCTCAGCCGCGTGATCGGCCACGACGTCTACGACGAGTCCGGCGACAAGATCGGCTCGGTGTCGGAGGTCTACCTCGACGACGACACCGGTCAGCCCGAGTGGGTCACGGTGCGCACCGGCCTGTTCGGGACCAAGGAGTCCTTCGTCCCGATCCGCGACGCCGACCTCACCGACGACGGCGTCCGCGTACACGTCGACAAGGACCAGGTGAAGGACGCGCCGAAGATCGACGCCGATGGGCACCTGTCGCCAGATGAGGAGCGCGAGCTCTACCGCTACTACGGCATGGACTCCGGTACCGGAACCGGGCGCACGGACACCACCACCGGCGGCACGGACACCACCACGGGCCGCGCGGACATGACCGACACCGCCACCAGCGGCATGACCGACACGGGCAGGACCGAGACGGCCGGACGCCGGGACACCGATGCCGGTGCGCAGGGCCGGCCCGTCGGGCGCGACACCTCCGGTCCCACCACCGACGACGCCATGACCCGCTCCGAGGAACGCCTCAACGTCGGGACCCGCGCCGAGGAGGTCGGCCGGGCGCGGCTGCGCAAGTACGTCGTCACCGAGAACGTGACCGAAACCGTGCCGGTCTCCCGCGAGGAGGCCCGGCTCGAGCGCGAACCGATCACCGACGCCAACGCCGGCGACGCGATGTCGGGGCCGGCGATCAGCGAGGCGGAGCACGAGGTCACCCTCCACGCCGAGCGCCCGGTCGTGGAAAAGGAGGCCGTGCCGGTGGAGCGGGTCCGACTGGACAAGGAGGCCGTGACCGACCAGGAGCAGGTCAGCGAGACCGTGCGCAAGGAGCAGGTCGACGTCGACGGCGACGATCCCGGCCGCCGCCGCTGATCGTTCCCAGCGTCGACGCAGCCGAGCGGGTTGCTGCGTGACGACGATCTACTTCGAGGGCCGCCAGCGCGACGGCGAGATCGCCCGAGTCGACGACGAGTTCGCGGACGGCGAGCGCTTGGTCTACGACGGTCCGAAGTGGATCGGCGTATACGCCCGGGCCGAGCCGCCGCGCACCGTCCCGACCATCGTCGGGCCAGCCGAGGTGTGGGTGTCGCTGTCGTGAGCCAGGCCCCTGTCCGTGCACCTGGGTTGCCCTGAGTGGTGCACTCAGGCACACCTCGTCCGGTGGAACGCCAACCCACGGTCCAGGTTTCAGTGGTCGACACCATTCCGGCGGCACGGCCGGCAAGCGACCCTCCAACGGCGCAGTGCGCGGGGCCGGCCCACCGGTCTGCGATTTCGACCGGACGTTCACCGTGCCGAACGTGAGGATCTGACGGTCTCGATGCATGCTGCCATGGGCTATTCGGCGCCGACGACCGTGAATTCCTGGTTGACGAAGATGTGGTGCGGCCAGTTGACGCCGATGTAGTGGACCTCGTACTCGCCGTTGCTCAGTTGGACAACACGGTCGACGACGCCTCCCGGGTAGGCAGCCAGCGCAGCTTCTGTCGCCATGTTCGCTGTCGTTCCGCTGACGATCGTCCCCGACCCCTCGCTGTAGTTCGCGGGGATCTGACCGACCTGCTTCGACACGCTCGGTGCACCGCTCTGGAAGGGGATCACCCCTGCCGCCGCGGAAGCCGCAGATCCGCCGCCGTCAGTCGGTTGCACGATGACCTGCGTGGCCGTAATGGTCGTTCCGTTGGTCATCCCGAGTACGAGGACGTTTTCGCCTGTCGTCATGGCACTCGCCGAGGTCGAGCTCGTGCCACTCTGGTACGTCGTGGAGGACGCCTCGTCGACGGTCACCTCCTGACCCGCTGATGTCGCCATTGTGAAGCTCGAGGTGGACACGCTGTCGACCGTGCCGGATGCTCCCCCCGCGGCCGGTCCAGACCGGGCGTTGGATCCCCCGCCGCCGGATCCGAGACCGCCGGCGGTGCCGCTGCTGGGCACGGGGGGCACTGGTGCTGCCGAGGTGGACATGGCGAGAGCGACGGACAGTCCGATCACCGCGCACATCAGCGCAGCGGCCACGATCCATCCGATTCTTCTGTTCGACAGCAAGCGCCATACCGTTGGCCGGTTGGCCTGCTTGGCCGTGGAGACCGAGGCCGACGAGTCAGGCGAAGACGCCGGTGGGGGAGGGGGCTCAGCGCCGGCGCCGCCTGAACTTCCAGCAACCGGCGGCCCTGACGTCGCGCTCGAACCGGGCCGAGCGGGAAGGGTCTCATCGGGGTTTGTTGGGTCGTGATCGTTCATGATGGCGCTCCTCATACTCAGGCAGCTTCCAGAGCGTGCCGGGCGTTCATGTGAGGTCCATGTAGGCGGCCTTTGATGGCACTGTGACTACTCCGAACCCTCCTGTCCCACATTGCCGGAACTCGTCTGGGAGCTGATACGTCTTTGCGGTGTCGACGGCACGTGAAAAACCCGGTATTGGAATGTGAAAACTGACCCACCTCTTTCGAGCCGGCTCTAGCCGAGCCCCTCACGAGGTGGAGGACGGTCGCCCATAGCCGCCCCGCCGAGATCTACCCCAAGCCGACCAGCACTGCGTCGGAGATCGAGTTCAGGCTGTCACCGACAAGCGCGTAGATGCGTCGGACCTCCATCCGCACGAGGTCCCGCACCAGTTGATCGGCAACGGTCTCGAACGTCGTCATCCTGGCTTCCCCAATCGGTGGTCCGGGTACGGAACGGCGGGCACAGGCGGTTGTCAGGTGCTCGGAACGAAGCGCACTCCGGGCGCATCCGCGGGCACGGGCACCACGTGTCCGCCGGCGCCCTTGCGGCGGAAGAGCAGCGCCGCGACGACCGCGCCGACGGCGTAGAAGCCGGCCGCCCACCAGAACCCGGTGTGGTAGCCGTGCAGCGCCGCGTCGGCCTGGACCAGCGGGTTGCTCAGGTGCGTCGCCACGTACGTCGCGGCGGCGCCGTTGGCCAGGGAGTTGAGCAGCGCCGTGCTGATCGCACCGCCGATCTGCTGCGAGGTGTTCACGGTGGCCGAGGCCACGCCCTGGTCGCTCATCCGCACGCCCAGCGTCGCCCGGCTCATCGCCGTC
>JAOPUS010000166.1 GCA_025963345.1 Blastococcus sp.
ACGGCGAGCGGGGCAGCGCCGTCGTCGACTTCGTGATGGTCTCGATCCTGATCGTGATGCTGCTGCTCGCGGTGCTGCAGGTGGCCGTCTACGTGCACGTGCGCAACGTCGTGACGGCCAGCGCGCAGGAGGGTGCGCGGTACGCGGCGAACGCCGACGTCGACTCGGCCGTCGGCGCGGGACGGACCGTGGAGGTGGTGGCCCGCGCGACCTCGGTGCAGACGGCGGAGGGGCTGACCTGCACCTCGGCCGAGGAGGTCGACGCGAGTGGGCTGACCCTCGTGGTGGTCCGCTGCTCGGGCTCGGTGCCGGCGCTGCTGGCCTCCCTGGGGAACCTGCTGCCGCTGGAGGTCACCGGCCGCGCGGTGAAGGAGGCGGCGTGACCTGGCTGCGTCGTCGCCTCGGGGACGGTGAGCGTGGCTCGGCGCTGGTGGAGTTCGTCTTCATCGCGCTGGTCGTGTTCGTGCCGCTGATCTACATCGTGGCCGGCTTCTCGGCGGTGCAGCGCGGGGTGTTCGCCTCGACCGCGGCGGCACGGGAGGCGGGCCGGGCGATCGTCACCGCGCCGGATCCGGTGACCGGCCAGGACCGCGCGCTGCGGGCGGCGCACCTGGCGGTCGAGGACCAGTCGGTCGACGCCACCGACGTGCGGCTGACCTATGCGGCGGCCGGCGCCGACTGCGAGACCGGCGGCGGTTACACGCCGACCCTGGCGCCGGGGGAGGAGTTCTCCGTCTGCGTCACGGTGACCGTCCGGATCCCGTTCCTGCCGGAGTTCATCGACGCCAACACCGCCACCGGCCAGTTCCTCGTCGAACGCGACCGCTACGTCGACGGCTGAGTTACCCGCCGCGGAAGCGCACGACCCCGATGCAGCGCGAAAAGGAGGCCTGGCCTCGGGGATCTTCCTCGCTACGGTGGCCGTGCCCGTACCCGTGCGCACGAAGGAGCTTCCGGTGACTTCTCGCCTCAACCCCTACATCGGCTTCTCGGACAACGCCCGTCAGGCCATGGAGTTCTACCGGGATGTGTTCGGCGGCGACCTGACCATGAGCACCTTCGGGGATATGGGTGCCGCGGCTCCCGGTGAAGAGAACAAGGTCATGCACGCGCAGCTCGAGACGCCGTCCGGCTTCACCCTGATGGGCTCCGACACCCCCGCCGGCATGGATCGCTCCGTGGGCAGCAACATCTCGATCAGCCTGAGCGGGGACGACGCCGACGACCTGCGCCGCTGCTTTGTGAAGCTCTCCGCGGGTGGGTCCGTGACGATGCCTCTCGAGAAGCAGATGTGGGGCGACGAGTTCGGCATGTGCATCGACCCGTTCGGCATTCCGTGGATGGTCAACATCACCCAGCCGGCGAGCTGAACGACGGCCGCTAGGACCGGGGCTCGGTCGTGCACCGGACCGAGCCCGATTCCGCCCGGCGAGTTCGCCGTCGAGCGCCACCGGTACGTCGACGGGTGGGATCGTGGCCGCCGTGACAGTGCAGCTCGGTGCCGCTGCCCATGGGTTGTTCGCGGTGCGTCGCTGCTGCTGATCGTCGGTGCGAGCATCCGCTACTTCGGGAATTCCACCGACACCGACCGCATCGCCGCCTGGGTCGGCCGGCGAGCGCGCGCACGCACGGACACCGATCGACACGCCCCCGAGATGTAGCCGGGTCCGGGTAGTTGCTCGTCGGTGAGCCGGTCGACACAGACGGTGACGGCCGGTCGTGCGTTCACCATCCATGTCGCCCGAGTGGGTGACGATCGGCCTGGTCGCCGTCCCGGCGCCCCTAGGTTGCGAGGGTGCTCTTCCGCAGGTTCCCGGTACCGGGCCTGCTGGTCCTCCTCGTCGCCGGCGCGGGCGGCTGCTCCACTCCCGGCGCCACGGCATCTCTGGAGCGGGCCGACGTCGCTGTGCGCTCGTACGCACCCCCGTCCGGAGCCCCCGGCTTCTGCACCGCCCTGGCCGGCTCGACCCACCTGACTGACGTCCCGAGCGCCGTCGGCATCCTGACCGCGGACCCCGAGGACATCGAGGCCGGGCTCGCGCTCACCGCCGTCATCGGTGAGCTGACGGACGTGCTCGACGGCGTCCGCGCTCACCCCGGCTTCCTCGAACTCGGCAGATCGCTGGAGCAGCTCGCAGGTGCCCTCCGGGAGGCCCGGGAAGGTCCACTGACCGACGCTGTCCGGACAGCGATCACCACCGCACTGGACGACGTCGGCCGGCAGGTCCAGCCCGTCTGCGGCTTCCCGGCATGAGGCGGTTCCTGACCTCGCTCATCGCTGCCCTCGTTCTCCTCGTCGCCCAGCCGACGACCGCCTCGGCGGTTCCTGTGGCCGACCTGTGCACGCCCGACGGCACCCGCGGGGGAGTGCCGGCCGACTTCGCCCTCGACGCCTGCGTCGACGCCACCTCCATGACGGTGCGCAACGACCTCGACGTCCCGGTGCTGGTCCGGCAGGACGGCGACGTGGGCGTGCCGGTCCGCGTGCACGAGCGGGGCAGTGCCGCCGCATCGGTGCTGCGGCTGGTCACCGGGGGCGACGAGCTCCTCATGCCCGGGGATGTCACGCGCTGGCCGCTTGGCGCCGCCGCCGGGACCCTCACCGTCGCCGACCTCGAGCCCTCTACCGCGGCGATCGTCGTCGCCCTCGACACCTACCTGCCATCTCTGGGTGCCGACGGCGGCGAGAATTTCCAGGCCTTCGCCGTCGTCGTCCGGGAGACCGCCGCGGCGATCGAGGAACGCATGGCCTGCGCCGCCGGCAAGAACTTCCTCCGGGTGGCCGCGTGCGACGTGGTCGCGGCGTCGACGATCGGCCGCACCGTCATCGGTCAGCTGCCGCGCCGCCCGGCGACGGAGATGCTTCCGATCGTGCTCGACCCTGCCGACTGGGCCGACTGGGTCGTCCCGCGGCGCACCGATCTGGCCGCGGCCGGTGCCTCGGGGCGGGTCCTGCCGCAGGCGCCGGTCCCCGCCCCGGTCGTCGTCCTCCCCCCCGTGCCCGAACCGGCGCCCGTCCCGGCGCCGGCTGTGGTGGTACCGGCACCTGCTGTGGTGGTACCGGCACCGGCTGCGGTCGTCGCGGCACCGGCTGTGGTCGTCCCGGCACCGGCGGTGGTTCCCACGCCCACCCCGAGCCTGCCGCAGGTTCCGGATCCAGGGAACGGCGGGAGCGATCGCGGCGGCTGGCTCGAGGACGTGCTGGGTCGAATCGGCTCCCAAGGCAACGGGAACGGAAACGGCGGGGCCCAGGGCCAGGGCAACGACCGAGGCAGAGGCGGGCGGTAGCGCCCCTTTCCGACGGGGGGGCGGCGCAGCATCGCCGTCCCGTTCAGGCGGTGTGGCCGGCCGCGAGCTGCTGCCAGTCACGGGGCGTCATCCCGTAGGCGCCACGGAACCGGCGCGAGAAGTCGCTCGGGTCCTGGAATCCGTACGCGCGGGCCGTGGCGGCGATCGACCGGAGTCGACCGCGGGACGAGGCCAGGTCGGTCCGGGCCCCCTCCAGCCGCTGATCGATGATCCACTGCTCCAGGCTCACTGCCGCCGCGGCGCAGACCTTGTAGAGCTGCCGCACCGAGACGTTGTGCGCCAGCGCGATGTGCTCTGGAGTCAGATCTGGATCGGCCAGTCGCAGCCGGACGAAGGCCAGCACGCGGCTCACCAGTGTCTCGGCCATCACGTCCGGACCCAGGCGTTCGTCATGGGCTGCGGAGGTGAGCAGGGCTCGTACGAGTTCGACGGTCGCCGTCCCGAGGGCGGCTGCCCCGGCGTCGCCCGACGCCGCGGCGGCCGAGCGGGACAACCGGCGCAGGTGCGCGTGGACGAGATCGTGCAGCGGGCTGGCGCCCAGGCGGCGATCGGGTCGACCTCGCGGCCTGACCGCGGGGCTCAGCCGCCGCGCTCCTCCTCCGCCTGCGCGATCCCACGGACGGCGATCATCAGGGCTGCGTCGGAGGTGTCCCCGCGCTCGAGCGCCTCG
>JAOPUS010000197.1 GCA_025963345.1 Blastococcus sp.
CCGGCGATGTCGGCGGAGATCAACGCCCGCCGCGAGGAAGGCGACCTCAAGGAGAACGGCGGGTACCACGCCGCGAAGGACGAGCAGGGCAAGCAGGAGGCCCGCATCCGTCAGCTCACCGACCTCCTCCGCAAGGCAACGGTCGGCGAGCCCCCGACGAAGGTCACCAACGCCGCGACCGGCACCGTGATCACCGTCAAGTTCGCCGGGGACGACGAGGCGGAGAAGTTCCTGCTGGGGTCGCGGGAGATCGCCGGCACCACGGGGTTGACCGTCTACTCCCCGGAGTCCGCCCTCGGCGCGGCGATCATGGGCGCGAAGCCCGGCGCCCAGGTGACCTACCAGGCCCCCAACGGCCGCGACATCAGCGTCGAGGTCGTCGGCATCGAGCCGTTCGTTCCCTGACCGCACCGGTGAGCCGCTCCCGGCGGGCGGAGAACACCAGCTTCGCCTGCGTCCACTGCTCGGCACCCGTGCCGGCCAACACCGACGGGCACTACCGCAACCACTGCCCGCACTGTCTGTGGTCGCTGCACGTGGACGAACTGCCGGGTGACCGGGCGAGTGACTGCCAGGCCCCCATGGAGCCGATCGGCCTCGTGGAGAAGTCGGGCAAGGGCTGGCAGGTGGTGCACCGCTGCACCGCCTGCGGCCACCGCCAGCCCAATCGTCTGGTCCGCGACGGCGAGAGCCCCGACGACCTCGACCTGGTGCTGCGGCTCCCCTGGCTGTGACGGCCCTGGGCCAGCTCTAGGGGGCGAACTCGCGCTCCTGCAGTCCTGCAGAACCCCGGGAGCACGAACAACGCCCCGGAAGCGGGCGCGGCCGGGCGCTCAGCTGGGAGCGGCTCCCTCGCCACGGTCCAGTCCGGTGGAGGGCGACGTCGTCACCAATCCCCGGCGGCGGAGCAGCGGGCCAGGGTCGGCGTCGCGTCCGCGGACTGCGCGGAAGGCTGCCAGCGGGTCGACCGAGCCGCCGACGGCGAGCAGCCGACGACGGAACACGTCACCGTTCTCCCGGCGCAGACCTCCGTTCTCCTTGAACCACTCCACGGTGTCGGCGTCGAGGACCTCCGACCAGATGTAGGAGTAGTACCCGGCGGCGTATCCCCCGGCGAAGATGTGCTGGAAGTAGGTCGTCCGGTATCGCGGCGGGACGAGGTCGGAGGCGACTCCCGCGTCCGCCAGCGCCCGCTGCTCGAACGCGATCGGGTCACCGATCTCGGTCTCCGGGGCGATCCGGTGCCAGGCCTGGTCGAGGAGCGTCGCCGCGAGGTACTCGAGGGTGCCGAACCCCTCCCCCCACAACTGCGCGGCGTCGATCGCCTCGACAACGGCGGCCGGCAGCGGCTCACCGGTCTCGACGTGCCGGGCGTAGTTGCCCAGCACCTGCGGCCACAGCGCCCACATCTCGTTGACCTGGCTGGGGAACTCCACGAAGTCGCGCGGCACGCTGGTGCCGGAGAACCGCGGATAGGTGACCGCGGAGCTCAGCCCGTGCAGGGCGTGCCCGAACTCGTGGAACAGCGTGTTGACCTCGTCGAGGGTCAGCAGCGTCGGCTGGCCGGCTGCCGCCCGGGACACGTTGAGGTTGTTGACCACCACCGGCTGGGTGTCGAGCAGGCGTGACTGGCGGACGAACGAGCTCATCCACGCCCCGCCGCGCTTGCCCTCCCGGGCGAGGAAGTCGCCGAGGTACAGGCCGACGGCAGCGCCGTCCGCGTCGCTGACCTCCCACACCCGCACGTCGGGGTGGTAGCCGTGCAGGTCGGGCCGCGCCGTGAAGCGGTAGCCGTAGAGCAGCTCGGCGGCGTGGAAGACGCCGTCCACCAGGACGCGGTCGAGCTCGAAGTACGGCCGCAGCGCCGTGGTGTCGACGGCGTACCGCTCGGCGCGAACCTGCTCGCTGTAGAACGCCCAGTCCCAGGCCGACAGCTCGACGCCGTCCCGGCCGGCGGCCTCGGCGAGCACCGCCGCCTCGGCCTCGGCGTTGGCCACCGACGCGGGGACCATCGAGGCCAGCATCGTGTCGACGGCCACGGTGGTGCGCGCGGTGGAGTCGGCCAGGACCAGGTCGGCATGGGTGTCGAAGCCCAACAACCGGGCCCGCTCGGCCCGGAGCCGGGCGATCCGCACCGCGACCGGCCGGTTGTCGTGCTCCCCGGACGACGCGCGCGCGACGGACGCCTCGAACACCCGGTGGCGCAGCTCCCGGTTGCGCAGCTTCGTCAGTACCGGCTGGCCGGTCGGCAGCAGCAGGGTGATCAGGTACCCCTCGACGCCGCGGTCGGCGGCAGCGGCGGCTGCCCCGGCGATCTCCTCGGCGTCCAGCCCGTCCAACTCGGCCGGGTCGGTGACCCGCACGGCGGCGGCCTCGGTGGCCAGCTGCAGGTTCTGCCCGAACGTGGTCGACAGCGTCGAGAGCTCCTGGTTGAGTTCGGTCAGCCGGGCGCGGCCGGCGTCGTCCAGCTGCGCCCCGGCGAGGACGAAGTCCAGGTGATAGCGCTCGACCAGTCGCACCCCCTCGTCGTCGAGGCCGGCGTCGTGCCGGGCCGAGTGCACCGCGTCGATGCGGGCGAACAAGGCCGGGTCGAGACGGAGCGCGTCGGAGTGCGCTGCCTCCAGCGGGGCGATCTCCCGCTCGATCTCCCGCAGTCGCGGCGTGGACACCGACGACGCGAGATTGCCGAACACCGTCTCCGCCCGGGACAGCAGCCGACCCGACCGCTCGAGCGCGACGACCGTGTTGTCGAAGGTGGGCGGCTCGGCCGAGCCCACGATCGCAGCGACCTCGGCCCGCTGCTCGGCCATCCCGGCCAGCAGCGCCTCGCGGCAGTGCTCGGGGGTGATGTCACCGAAGGGCGGCAGGGCGAACGGCAGCGGCGAGGGACTCCGCAGCGGGTTGTCAGCGGACACGGGGGCAGGGCCTGCGGCGCTCATCGACGCCCATCCTGCACCTCGCGCGGAGGCCGCTCGCGCGCGCGACGCGCCTGACCGGACGACACGTGCCTGCCGGTCAGTCCGTCCCGGCTGCCGCCTGGAGCCGGCGCTCCAGGTTCCGCCCGGCTCGCGCGACGATCGCGCCCGCGACGGCCCCGACCACGAACTTCATCGGGCCCGCTCCGTCCAGGGCCACGGTCCAGGTGAGGACGCTGCCCCCGTCCTTCGGCGTGATGCGGTAGTCCTCGGCCATGGCCCGGACGCCCGGCATGGTGGCGCGGGAGACGCGGAACGCCCACCGGGTCGGCTCTTCCCAGGCGATCACCGTCTCCACGAGGGGCGTCCCGCCGAGTCGCATCTCGCGCTCGGAGCCGACACCGTGGGGAGAGGGCGTCAGGTACCGCCCGTTCTTCGAGAAACCCGGGAACCACAGACCCCATCCCGCGGGGTCACGGGCGAGCGCGTCGAACACCTTCTCGGGCGGTGCAGCGATCTGCACCTCCCGGACGGTGCGGTGCGGCGCCGAGGCGAAGAAGCTGAGGTCGACCGGTGCAAGATCACTCGCCATGGCCGGACCCTACGGGTACCCGTTGCGGCGCCCTCACCTGCGGGGTGACACGTGGAGAGCGACACGGGCCGCCGACCGCAGACCCGCGGCCGGCCGCCACGAGCGGTCAGCGGCTGGCAGTGCTCCGGTAGGTGCGCACCGACAGCGGCACGAAGACCGCCAGGATCGCCACGCCCCACAGCGCGGAGTAGAGCACCGGGTGCTGCAGCGACCACACGTCCGGAGCGCCGAAGGAGTTGCCGAACAGGTCGCGGGCGGCCTGTACGACCGAGGACACCGGGTTCCACTCCGCGAAGTGCCGCAGCACCGAGGGGAAGGTCTCCAGCGGCACGAACGTGTTGGCGACGAAGGTGATCGGGAAGATCACGATGAAGCTGGCGTTGTTGACCACCTCGGGCGTGCGGACGATCAGTCCGACCAGCGCCATCAGCCACGAGACGGCATAGGCGAAGCCCAGCAGGACCAGGAACCCGAGCGCCGCCTCCCCGACCGAGGTGTGGATGCGCCACCCCACGGCCAGCCCGGTCAGGGCCATGACCGCGATGGACAGCGCGTTGAGCGCGAGGTCGGCGACGGTCCGCCCGACCAGCACCGCCGAGTGCGCCATCGGCAACGAGCGGAACCGGTCGATCAGGCCCTTCTGCAGGTCGTCGGCCAGGCTGGCTCCGGTGATCGTGCTCCCGAAGACGACGGTCTGGGCGAAGATGCCGGGCAGGAGGAACTCCGCGTAGGTCACGTCGCCCGGCACGTTGATGGCGCCGCCGAAGACGTAGCGGAAAAGCAGCACGAACATGATCGGCGAGAGGGTCGCGAAGACGATCAGGTCCGGGACCCGCTTCACCTTGATCATGTTCCGGCGGGTGATCGTCAGGCCGTCGGAAACGGCCATGGCCAGAGAACTCATCGCGCACTCCCCACGGTTGCCGCCGGCGTGTGCCCGGCGTCCTGTCGCTCTGCGTCGGACTCCTTGCCGTTCTCGGCCGCGTGGCCGGTGAGGGTGAGGAACACGTCGTCGAGGTCGGGGCGGCGGAGCCCGACGTCGAGCACCTCCACGCCGCTGCCCTCCAACCGGCGCAGCGCCTCGGCCAGAACCTCCGTACCGCCTCGCACCGGCAGGCTGAGCCGACGGCTCTGCTCGTCGGCCCGCGGCTCGTCGATGGCCAGCTCGCGCAGCCGGTCCGCCGCCTCGGCGACGTCGACCGGCCGGCCGAAGGTGAACTCCAGTCGCTGACCCCCGACCTGGGCCTTGAGCTCGTCGCTGGTGCCGCGGGCGATCACCCGGCCGTGGTCGATGACCACCATCCGGTCGGCGAGGCGGTCGGCCTCCTCCAGGTACTGGGTGGTCAGCAGGATCGTCGTCCCGCCGTCGGCGAGATCGGCGATGAACTCCCACAATGGACAGCCGGCTGCGGGGATCGAGGCCGGTCGTCGGCTCGTCGAGGAACAGCACCCGGGGGCGGGCGATGAGCGAGGCGGCGATGTCGAGCCGGCGGCGCATGCCGCCGGAGTAGGTCTTGGCCGGGCGGTGGGCCGCGTCGGAGAGGTCGAAGCGCGCCAGCAGGTCGTCCGCCCGCGATCGCGCGTCCCGCTTGGGCAGGTGGTAGAGCCGGCCGACCATCTCGAGGTTCTCGAAACCGGTGAGGTACTCGTCGACGGCGGCGTACTGACCGGTGAGGCCGATCGAGGCACGGACGTCGTCCGCGTCGCGCACCACGTCGAGGCCCACCACTTCCGCCCGACCCGCATCGGCGCGCAGCAGGGTCGTGAGGATCCGCACCACCGTGGTCTTCCCCGCGCCGTTGGGGCCGAGCAGCCCGAGCACCGAGCCCTCCGGGACGGTCAGGTCCACTCCGTCGAGGGCAGTGGTGGCGCCGAAGCGCTTCACCAGCCCCTCGACGACGATCGCATCGGTCATGACGGGCACGCTAGGCCGTACCGGTGACAGTTCCCGACCGCTTTTCGCAGCCGGCGAACGGAATGTCGTCGTGTTCTCGGGTCCATGGCAGTCGAGACGTCCGGGCACTCCGGAACTCATCGGTCACCACGGGTGACGACTCAGTCGGACGTGACCGCGAACCCCGCCCGGGTCAGGGCCGAGATGACCTCGTCGGCATGGTCGGGGCCCCGCGTCTCCAGGACGACGAAGACCTCCACCTCGCCGACGTGCAGCCGGGTCGCCGTCCGCTCGTGCTCGACCTCCAGCACGTTGGCACCGACCGCCGCGAGCACGGCCAGGACCGCGGCGAGGGAGCCCGGCCGGTCCGGCACCCGGACCCGCAGTGAGAGATAGCGGCCAGCGGCGGCCATGCCGTGCTGGACCACCTTGAGCAGCAGCACCGGGTCGATGTTGCCGCCGGAGACGATCGCGACGACGGGGGCCGGGAAGGCGGACGGGTCGGCGAGGACGGCGGCGACCGCGGCCACCCCGGCCGGCTCGACGACCAGCTTGGACCGCTCCAGGCAGAACAGCAGCGCCCGGGACAGATCCTCCTCGGTGACCGTGCGAACCTCGTCGACCAGGTCGCTGACATGGGCCAGGGTGAGGTCACCCGGGGCGGCCACCGCGATCCCGTCGGCCATCGTCGCCATGGCCGGCAGGGCCACCGGGCGCCCGGCGGCCAGCGAGCCGGGGAACGCCGCGGCCCCCTCGGCCTGGACGGCGACCACCCGCACGTCCGCTCGGCGGGCCTTCACCGCGGCGGCCACCCCCGAGACCAGGCCCCCTCCCCCGGCGCAGACCACCACCGTCGCGACGTCCGGGCACTGGTCCAGGACCTCCAGGCCCACCGTCCCCTGGCCGGCGATCACGTCGGGGTGGTCGAAGGGATGGATGAACACCGAGCCGGTCTGCTCGGCGTACTCGGCGGCGGCCAGGAGCGGCTCGGCCAGCGACTGCCCGAGCAGCCGGATCTCGGCGCCGTACGCGCGGGTGGCGGCGACCTTGGGCAGCGGGGCCGTCTCCGGCATGAACACCGTGGCCTTGGCGCCCAGCAACCGGGCGGCGAGGGCCACCCCCTGGGCGTGGTTGCCGGCGCTGGCGGCGACCACGCCCCGGGCCCGTTCGGCGTCGGTGAGCCGCGAGATGCGCGTGTAGGCGCCGCGGATCTTGAACGACCCGGTGCGCTGCAGGTTCTCGCACTTGAGCCACACCGGGCCCCCGACGAGGTCGGCGAGACCACGGGAATGCCACAGCGGGGTGTGCCGGACGACGTCCGCGAGCAGTGCAGCCGCTGCCTCGACATCGGCGCCGCTGACCAGGGAGAGCTCGCCGGGACCGGTCACGGCGCGATCCTCGCAGGCCGGTACGCCGAGGGATGTCCGGACCCGCCCTCGCCGTCGTACCGTGGTCGAGGTGACGGACATCCCTGGAGCCACCGCGGCGCCCAGCAGCCCTTCCCCCGCCCCCACGACCCTCGGTGAGCTCCGCGACGGCGGCGCCGCCTTCCGCCCGGTCAAGGCCGAGCTCCGCACCAACCTGCTGGGCCGTCTCGGCCGCGGCGAGCCCAGCCTGCCCGGCATGGTCGGGTTCGAGGACACCGTGCTGCCCGAGGTCGAGCGGGCGATCATCGCCGGCCACGACCTCGTCCTGCTCGGCGAACGCGGCCAGGGCAAGACCCGCCTGATCCGCACCCTCGTCGGGCTGCTGGACGAGTGGACGCCGGTCCTGGTCGGCAGCGAGCTCAACGAGCACCCGCTGCACCCGATCTCGGTCTGGGCCCATCGCCAGATCGCCGAGCACGGCGACGCCACCCCCGTCGGCTGGCTGCACCGCAGCGAGCGGTTCGGCGAGAAACTGGCGACGCCGGACACCAGCGACGGCGACCTCATCGGCGACGTCGACCCGATCAAGGTCGCCGAGGGCCGCACCCTGGGCGACCCCGAGACGGTGCACTACGGGCTGGTGCCGCGCACCAACCGCGGCATCTTCAGCGTCAACGAGCTCCCCGACCTCGCCGAGCGGATCCAGGTGGCGCTGCTCAACGTGCTCGAGGAGCGCGACATCCAGATCCGCGGCTACCGGGTGCGACTGCCACTGGACCTGCTGCTCGTGGCCAGCGCCAACCCCGAGGACTACACCAACCGCGGCCGGATCATCACGCCGCTCAAGGACCGCTTCGGCGCCGAGGTGCGCACCCACTACCCGCTCGAGCTCGCTGACGAGATCCGGCTGCTGCACCAGGAGGCGCACGTCGCCTGGAACGGTGGCGGGGCACACGACGCCTTCGAGCACCCGATCATCCCCGAGCACCTGGCCGAGATCATCGCCCGCTTCACCCGCCTGGTCCGCGAGTCCAGCCACGT
>JAOPUS010000204.1 GCA_025963345.1 Blastococcus sp.
GTGATCCCGCAGACGTACATCCGGGCCGTCTGGCCCGGGCTGGTGGCGACGACCTCACCGCGGGAAGTGTCGTGGACCTTGAGGACGGGCCCGGTCCCGGGCAGGGTCGGCAACAGCGGGGCAGGCCAGGAGAGCACGGGACGAGCCTAGAGCGGGCCACGGACACTGCCGCCCGGAGGAGGATCCATGGAGCTCGGTGAGTACCTGCCGGTGCTGCAGAAGACCGACGCGCGATTCGACGACGCTGCCGCGGAGGCGCTGCTGGCGCACGGCTGGTCGGCGCACGTCCCCGGCTGCCCCGGATGGAAGCTGAGCGACCTGGTCCGGCACCTGGCCGAGGTTCAGCACTTCTGGGCGTGGGTCGTGCGCACGCGGGCCACCGGGCCTGCGGACTACCCCCGGCCGCCGCGGCACCCCGAGGACGAGTTGCTGGGCTATCTCGCCGCCGCGCACGCGGAACTGGAGACGGCGCTGGCCGGCGCCGACCCGGCCGAGCGGGTCTGGACGTGGGCGCCGCAGCAGGACGTCGCCTTCGTGCTGCGCCGCCAGGTCCACGAGGCAGTGGTGCACACCGTGGACGCCGAGCAGGTCCTGGGGGACGTCCGCCCGATCCCGGCCCGCATCGGCCTGGACGGGCTCGACGAGTGGCTGGAGGTCATGGTCCCGGGAGCGCTGCCGGATGGGCCTCCACCGAGCGCGCACCCGGTCGTGCTCCACGCGGTCGACGCCGACGCCGAACGGACCCTCTTCCCCGGCACCCGCCCGTTCCCGATCGCCACCATGACCGGCACCGCGGGCGACCTGCTGCTGGCGGTGTGGCGGCGGGTGCCCCTGGAGGTGCTCACCGTGGACGGCGACGGTCTCCAGGCGGTCGCGATGATCAACCTGATCGGCGGCGGGTAAGGGGCAGCGAGTTCGTGATCGACGGCAATGGCCTTCTGCAGATCTCGGCGATCAGGGCCAGGTGACGGCGTACCGGTCGAACTCCTCACCGGTTTGGATTCCGACCACGCAGAAGACCAGGCCGGACGGGTCGAGCATCTGCCAGAAGCGGCCGGCCTCCATGTACTGGCGCCGCCGGGCGCCGAGGGCCTCGAGGCGCGCGACCTCCGCCTCGATGTCGTCGCTCTCGATGTCGACGTGCCAGCGCGGCGGCGTCCCCGTGCCGGTCCGCTGGACCTCGACGTGGAAGCCGTCGGCGAACGAGCCCAGAGACGACCAGTTCTCGTCGTCCGGGTCCGGGGCCGCCGGCCGCCCCGTCGCGGCTGACCAGAACTCGCGGCCCGCGGCGTGCTGGTCCGGCGGCAGATCCAGCAGCAGGATCGACATTCGGCTGCGGTGCACGGCGGAACCCTAGAACTCGGCGGCGAGAAACCGACCTAGAACGGCGGCCAGGGCAGCGCGGGCCACTCGCCGTTGGGCTCGGGGTGCCGTCCGGTGCGCAGCAGCTCGGCGACCCGTTGCTGGGTCATGCGCACCTCCCGCCGGGTGAGGTGCTCGTGCAGCTCCTCCCCCAGCTCGCCGCGCAGCCCGTCGCCGAGCCGCTCCAGCACCTCGACGGCCTCCGCCGGCAACGGCTTGTTCGCCCACCGCCACAGCAGCGTGCGCAGCTTGGGGTCGACGGAGAAGCAGATCCCGTGGTCGACGCCGTACACGTGCCCGCCCGGCGTCGGGATGATGTGGCCGCCCTTGCGGTCGGCGTTGTTCACCACCGCGTCGAAGACCGCCATCCGCCGGAGCGCGGGCTCGTCGCGGCGCACGAACGCCGGGAGGTCGACGTCCTCGTCGCCGTCGACCCAGAGCTGGACCATCCCGGGGCCGAAAGGACCGTCCCGGAGCACGGTGGGCGGCACGACCTGCCAGCCGGTCGCCTCCGACACCAGGAACGCCGAGATCTCCCGGCCGGCCAGTGTGCCGTCGGGGAAGTCCCACAGGGGCCGCTCCCCCGCCACGGGCTTGTAGACGCACTCGGCGGCAAGGGTGCCGCTGCGGATGGTGCCGACGAGCGTCACGTTGCTGGCGTCCAGCAGCCGGCCCTCGAGGTCGATCTCGCCGTCGCGCAGGAGCTGCAGCGCCTCGGCGTCGCCAGCCGGGGCGCGCAGCTCCGGATCGACAGGTTGCTCGCTCATCGCGGAGCCGCCGTTCAGCGGCGGTAGCCGTTCTGCCGTGGGCACACGTGCCCGGCCGGGTCCAGCGGAAGCGAGCACAGCGGACACGGCGGGCGGCCGGCGGCGACGACGCGGCGGGCCCGCGCGATGAACGCCCGGGCGGCTATCGGGGTGATGGTCACGCGGAGCGCGTCAGGGCCCTCGTCGCTGTCGGAGAGGATGGCCTCCTCGTCGATGGGCTCGTCGGTCGCCGCGACGGCCTCCACGACGACGGCCTCGGTGCTGCCGTCCCAGGCCAGGCCCATGGCCGCCACCCGGAACTCCTCGTCGACCGGCGCGGCGAGCGGCTCGAGGTCGTCGACGTCGGCATCGGGCGGGATGACGGTGCTGACGCGGCCGGCCACCTCGTCGAGCAGCTCGTTCATGCGGTCGGCGAGAACCTGGACCTGAGTCTTCTCCAGCGCGACGCTGACCGTACGGCCGCTGTCGTCGGAGGCCTGCAGGTAGAAGGTGCGGTCCCCGGGCTGACCTACGGTGCCGGCGACGAACCGGCTCGGGCGGTCGAAGAGATGGACCTGACGGGGCACGCGCCCAGGTTACGCGGACGGACCCGCAGGTAACCGGGACGACACCGAGGTCACAAAGGGCAGTTCAGGACGGCGTACCGGCTCCGCCGCCCACGACGGCGTCCGAGGAGGCCTTGGCCCGCCGCCGGTGACGGCGCGGGGGCGGGATCAGGCCGGAGACGTCGCCACCGGTGTCGTTGACCCGGGCGACGAACGGCCGGGTCTCGGTGTAGGTCACGACCGAGACCGAGGCCGGGTCGACGACGATCCGCTGGAACTGGTCCAGGTGCAGGCCCAGCGCGTCGGCCAGGATCGCCTTGATCACGTCACCGTGGCTGCAGGCGAGCCAGACGGCGTCGGGGCCGAGCGTGGCGTTCCAGGCGCGCACCGCAGCCACCGCACGTGCCTGGGTCTGGGCCAGCCCCTCCCCCTCCGGGCCGGGGAAGACCGCCGCTGAGGGGTGCTGCTGGACCACCTTCCACAGCGGTTCCTTGACCAGCTCCTTGATCGTCCGCCCGGTCCAGTCGCCGTAGCGGGCCTCACCGAGCCGGTCGTCGGACTGCACCGGGAGGTCGCGGCCTTCCGCGACCGCGTCGGCGGTCTGCCGGCAGCGCTCGAGCGGACTGCTCACGATCGCGGCGAGGGGCACCCTGGCCAGCCGCTCCCCCACCGCCCGCACCTGCGCGATGCCCGTCTCGTCGAGCTGCACACCCGGGGTCCAGCCGGCGAGGATGCCGCCGGCGTTGGCTGTCGTCCGGCCGTGCCGCAGGAGGAGGACGGTCGTCACGGGTGCGAGCCTATGTGGCCGCCTCCAGGGGCCCGCCCCGAGCGTGCGAGGGGTGGGGAGGAGGCGGTCCCTTCTCAGGTCGGGTTCAGGACGCCGGTCCCGACCAGGGCGAGGACCAGCAGGCCGAGCAGCACGCGGTAGACGACGAACGGCGTGAAGCTGCCCCGATCGAGGTAGCGCAGCAGCCAGGCGATCACGGTGAGCCCCACCGCGAAGGCGATGACGGTCGCCACGATCGTCGGGCCCCAGGCGACGGTCTCACCGGCCACGTCCCCGGTGAGCGACTGGTAGGCCTGGAAGAGTCCCGAGCCCAGGACGGCGGGGATCGCGAGCAGGAACGAGTAGCGCGCGGCGGCCGCACGGGAGTACCCGAGGAACAGCCCCATCGTGATCGTCCCGCCGGAGCGGGACACGCCCGGGACGAGCGCCGCCGCCTGGGCCAGCCCGAACGCGATGCCGTGGCCGACGGTGAGCTGGTCGAGCTCCCGCTTCTTGGCGCCGACGCGGTCGGCCCAGTAGAGGATGAGCGAGAACGCGACCAGGGCGATCGCGACGATCCGCAGGTCGCGCAGCGTCGTCTCGATCTTGTCCTGGAACAGCAGGCCGAGGACGACGATCGGGATGCTGCCGATGATGATCAGCCAGCCCATGCGGGCGTCCGGATCACCCTTCCGCCGGCCGGCCAGCGAGCCGAGCCAGGCCACGATGATCCGGCCGATGTCGCGGCGGAAGTAGAGGAGCACCGCGATCTCGGTGCCGATCTGGGTGATCGCGGTGAACGCGGCGCCGGGGTCGTTCCAGCCGAACACCTCACCCACGATCCGCAGGTGCGCGCTGGAGGAGATCGGCAGGAACTCGGTCAGACCCTGGACGACGCCCAGGACGACGGCCTCGAACCAGCCCATGTCAGATCCTCCCCAGGAGGTCGCAGCGGAACGGACGCACAACGACTAGGCCAGGCACGAGCGGACACCTTAGGCGGGCCGACTGACAGCCCGCGGTCCGGTGCAACCCGCCGCGCCGCACGCGTGTCCGGGTGCTCACGGGTGCGGCGGCCCGGGCGCCGGTAGGTTGGCCGGTCGTGGAACAACGCGCGCTGGGACGAAGCGGGCTGGTCGTGTCCCGGCTGGCGCTGGGCACCATGACGTGGGGCCGGGACACCGACGAGGACGAGGCTGCCATGCAGTTGACGGCGTTCGTCGACGCCGGCGGCACGCTGGTCGACACCGCCGACGTGTACTGCGACGGCGAGAGCGAGCGGACCCTCGGGCACCTGCTCACCGACGTCGTCCCCCGGTCGGACGTGCTGGTCGCCACCAAGGCCGTGGGGCGGACCGGGCCGGGACCGATGGGCCGCGGGGCCTCCCGCGGCCACCTGCTGGCCGCCCTGGACGCCTCCCTCGAGCGGCTCGGCCTGGACTACGTCGACCTCTGGCAGCTGCACGCCTGGGACGAGAGCACGCCGATCGAGGAGACGCTGGCCGCGTGCGACCTCGCCGTCTCCTCCGGCCGGGCCCGTTACGTCGGCGTCAGCAACTTCACCGGCTGGCAGACCGCGCAGGCCTCGACCTGGCAGCGCGCCTGGCCCGGCCGGACGCCACTGATCAGCACGCAGGTCGAGTACTCACTGCTGCAGCGCGGCGTGGAGCGGGAGGTCGTGCCCGCCGCCGAGACGCTCGGCATGGGGGTCCTCGCGTGGTCGCCACTGGGCCGCGGGCTGCTCACGGGCAAGTACCGGCACAGCACGCCGTCGGAGTCCCGCGGCGCCTCCCCGCAGTGGCAGGGCTTCATCGACGGCCTGCGGTCGGCGAAGTCCGACCGGATCGTCGAGGCGGTGATCACCGCGGCCGAGGGCCTCGGCACCAGCCCGCTCGCCGTCGCCCTGGCGTGGGTCCGCGACCGGCCCGGCGTCGTCGCCCCGATCGTCGGGGCGCGCACCGCCCACCAGCTGCAGGCCTCGCTCGACGCGGACGGCGTCCGGCTGCCCGCGGCGATCCGCACCGCGCTCGAGGACGTCTCCGCGCCGCCCTTCAGCTATCCCGAACGCCGGTCCGAGGGATGACCGCCGCCACCTCGGCGGCCGGGACCGTCCCCACCGGGGACCCCGTCTTCGCCGCCTTCTGCGCCGCCGGGCTGTGGCCGGGCCTCGGCCGGCGGACGGCGGCCGAGCTCCCCGCGGCCGGCATCACCGCACCCGACGACGTCTCGGCCGACCGGCTGATCAAGCTGCCACGAGTCGGCCGGCAGCGCGCCGAGCGACTGTTCTCCAGCTTCCTCGCCGCCCAGCCCACCTACGAGGTCGTCGAACTGCTCGTGGGCGCCGGCCTGGAGGCGAAGCTCGCGGCCGGGGTCGCCGACACGCTCGGGCCGGACGCCGCCCGGCGACTGCGCGACGACCCGTGGGCGCTGCTGAGCCTGCACGGGGTCACCCTCGGCGACGCCGACCGGCTGGCGATCGCGGTGCTCAAGGGCGCGGACCGGCAGGACACCCGGCGGGGCCGGGCGATCGTCGGGCTCACCCTGCGGACGGCCACCCGCGACGGGCACACCGTGCTGCCCGCCGACCTCGTCGTCGCGGCGCTGCAGGCCGAGGGCATCGGCGACCCCGCGGCCGCGATCATCGCCGCCGTCGAGTCGGGCGACGTCCTGGAGCACGAGCCTCCGGAGCCCGACGATCCGGAGGCCGAGCCGGACCCGGCGCTTCGGGCGCTGTCGCTGGCCCGGTACGGCATGGCCGAGGAGGCCGTGGCCGAGGGCGTGGCGCGGCTGGCCGCCTCGGCCGAGCGGATCGCCGACCCGGCGTCGGTACGGACCGTGGCCAAGGGGCTGGACACCGCCCAGGCGGCCGCCGTCGCCCAGGTGCTGGAGTCCGGCGTCAGCCTGCTCACCGGCGGACCGGGCACCGGCAAGAGCCGCACGGTCGCGGCCGTCGTGAAGCTGTTGAGGGCCAAGGGCACCGACATCGCGCTGGCCGCCCCCACCGGCCGGGCCGCCAAGCGGCTCGAGGAGCTGACCGACCACCCGGCGGTCACCGTGCACCGGCTGCTCGGCGCGCAGGGCACCTCAGGCGGGTTCTCCCGCAACGAGGAGTGGCCGCTCGACGCGGACGTCATCGTCGTGGACGAGGCGTCGATGCTGGACGTCGAGCTGACCGCGGCGCTGTTGGAGGCCTGCCCCGACGGCACCCACCTGTTGCTGGTCGGCGACCCCGCGCAGCTGCCCTCGATCGGCCCGGGGCACGTCCTCGGTGACCTCATCGACTCCGGCGTCGTCCCGGTGACCGAGCTGACGACGCTCTATCGGCAGGCCGAGGGTGGCGCGATCGCCCGCCTGGCCACTGCCGTCCGCGGTGGCGAGCTGCCGCCGGTGGACTCCCCCGACCGCGAGGTGGTCATCGTGCCGGCGATCGGCAGCGCCGAGGCCGCGCGGCGGGTGGTGCAGCTGGTGACCGACTCGATCCCCCGGGCGCTCGGTATCGAGCCGGGTGCGGTGCAGGTGGTGACGCCGGTGCACCGGGGCCCGGCCGGGACGATCGAGCTGAACAAGGCGCTGAAGGCTGTCCTGAATCCCGGCGAGGGGACGGTGTGGGGCTTCGACGTCGGCGACCGGGTCGTGGCCACCGCCAACCACCTGGAGCTCGAGCCGACCGGCTTCGCCAACGGCGAGGTTGGCGTGGTGACCAAGACCGGCGACGGCTCGCTCGACGTCACCTTTGCCTCGGGGCCGGTCACCGTGACGGGAAAGGCGATGTCGGACCTCCGGCACGGCTGGGCGATCACCGTCCACCGCGCGCAGGGCTCTGAGTGGCCGGGGGTGGTCGTCGTCGTGCCGCCCGAGGCCGGCGGAATGCTTTCCCGGCCGCTGATCTACACCGCGCTCACCCGCGCGCAGAGCCACCTGTCGATCGTGCACGCCAGCGGCGCTGCGCTCGCCCGGGCGGTTCGGGAGGTCGACGTCCGCCCACGCCGCACCCGCCTGGCAGCCCTGCTCGCCGAGACAGTCGGCTGATCCGCTACTCCCCCACGGACGCGCCGCAATCCGGTTCCGTGGTCGCCGCGCTGTTGAGTGCGACAGTCCGGCGGAGGCCGCGGCGCCGACGGACGATCCAGACCCCCAGCAGGGTGTACGCGGCGACGCTCACCCAGTTCACGTCCTCCGGCCGGCCCATCAGGAGCCGGTGAAGCAGAAACCCGAGCACGCCCAGCGCCCAGAGGAACACGAACGCGACCGCGACCCGCCCGACGGCGGTGCGCGGACGGGGCAGCTCCTGCTCCAGCAGCGTGCCGGCCCAATCGACCGCCGCCCGGCGCAGCCGCGGGTCGTCGAACTCACAGCCCCGCGGCACCTCGCGGGCCAGCCGCGCCGCCTCGGCCGGCGACAGACCATGCCGGCGGACGGCGTCGCGCCAGGGGTCGGGTTCGGCACCCGGCCGAAGGCGGCTCCAGACCCGGCGGCCGCCGATCCACCACGCCAGCAGCGGGACGCCGAGGACGAGCAGCGCGATGATCACCCACGCAGCGGTCACGGTCGCACATGATCATGGAGACGTCGGGCTCTCGCATGTCGGGGAGCCTGAGGTGCGCCGGGACCAGCGCGGCTCCCCCGCGCAGGCAGTCCGACCACCGAGTTGCAGTTCATCGACCCGTGAGGCGTCAGATCGGCTCGTCGTCATCCAGGGGTACGTCGGTCTCCTGCTCGAGGACGTCGGCGTCGTCGGCCTCCCGGTCACCGACGGGACTCGACGGGGCAGCGACCGCCCTCGGCAGCGCGTCCAGTTGCTGTTCGATCGCGTCGGCCTCCGGCACGTCCTCCGGCGGCGGAGCGGCGTCCGCCGCGGTGACCACCGCCGGCGGGTCGACCAGCGCCTCCTGCTCCGCGCGGTCGGCCTCGGGGACTTCGATCGGAGTGCCGGACTCGGTCACGTGGTCCTCCTCGTGCGGGTGCGGTTTCG
>JAOPUS010000208.1 GCA_025963345.1 Blastococcus sp.
CTTCGTAACCGGAACCCTCGGTCGCATTGGCCAGGCCGATGCGCCGCCCGCCGGGCGCGAGCCGCGCCCGGTGGGCGGTCCGTCTCTCCCGTCCGGAGGACCTCCCCGTCCACTCGTCCCGGCAGCAGCCGGGCGCACGGTCGGAACCCGAATCGGACATGGCGAACGAGGAGCAACCTGCAGTCGTGGCTTCACTCCATATCCGGATCGCCGACGCCGACATCGCCTATACCGACAGCGGCGCGGGTCCCGTGACCGTGTATGCCCACGGGCTCACGGCCAGCCGCGCCGTGGACAGCGAACTGGGTTGGATGGACTGGAGTCCGGTCGTGACGGCCGGCCGGCGTCTCATTGCCTACGACGCGCGAGCGCATGGTGGTTCCAGCGGTGTAGAGACCAGCGAGCACTACACCTGGTCGCACCTCGCGGGCGACCTCCTCGCCCTGCTCGACGCGTGGACGACGAGCGCGCCGGTCAGCGCGATCGGCTCGTCGATGGGCACAGGCACGGTCCTGCACGCCGTCGTACGTGCCCCGGAACGCTTCGACCGGCTCGTCCTCACCGCTCCGCCGACGGCCTGGGAGACCCGCGCCGCTCAGGCGGGCATGTACCTGGCGGCGGCCGAGATGGTCGAACTGCACGGACTGGACACGTTCGCCGAGCTCGCTGCGCAGGCGCCGCGACCCGCTGTCTTCGCGGACCTCGAGAAGTTCCCGCCTACCTCAGATGTACCCGCCGCCCTGCTGCCCTCGGTGCTCCGCGGGGCGGCAGCGTCCGACCTCCCCGACGCCGAGGCGCTGCGGCGCATCCAGCAACCCGTCCTCATCCTGGCCTGGGCCGGTGACCCGGGGCACCCGGTCTCCACCGCCGAGCGGCTGGCCGCCCTGCTGCCCGACACGCGGTTGGAGATCGCCACCTCGGCCGCCGACCTCCGCAGCTGGGGCGGCGCGGCGGCAGCGTTCCTCGGTCCGGGCTGAGGCCCCACGTGGCATCGCGGGCACGGCAAGCCACCCATCGAACCAACCCGCAGCAGGGCAACAAGGGAGTACGTGTGGACGTCGTCGTCACCACCGCAGGAAGCGTTCGGGGCCGAGCCGTCACCGACCGTGTCTGGGCATTCCTCGGCATTCCCTACGGGGGTCCGACCGGCGGGGGCAATCGCTTCCGCCCGGCACCGCCGGTGGAGCCGTGGTCCGGCGTGCGTGATGCCCTGGAGTACGGACCGTCGTGTCCGCAGCCGGTCAACGAGGGACCCGAGGCCGAGATGGCGCTCGCGATGTTCGGCGGCATCCCTGAGCCGACGATCTCCGAGGACTGCCTGGTGCTCAACGTCTGGACTCCGGACGCCGAGGGGGGCAAGCGTCCGGTGATCGTCTATTTCCACGGCGGCGGTCACGCGATCGGCTCCGCCTCATGGCCGGTGTACGACGGGGCGGCACTGGCGGCGCGCGACGTCGTGGTGGTGACGGTGAACCACCGGCTGGGCATCCTCGGCTATCTGTCTCTCGGCCACCTGTTGGGGGAGGAGTACAGCGCTTCGGGCGCCTGCGGGATCCTGGACCTCGTCGACGCCCTGACCTGGGTTCGCGACAACATTGCCGCCTTCGGGGGAGACCCGGAGAACGTCACGATTGCCGGCGAATCGGGCGGCGGGTCCAAAGTTGCCACGCTCATGGCAATGCCGTCCGCCGACGGCCTGTACCGGCGTGCGGTGATCATGAGTGGGTGGTTCGGTCTCGAAGGCGCGACGCCGGACCAGGCAAAGGCCGTGACCGAGCGGGCGCTGGACCTACTGGACATCGCGCCCGAGCATGCCGACCGGGTGGTGGGCCTGCCCGCCGACCAACTGGTCGCTGCGAGCGCCACGATGGGTGGCATCGCCTCGGGGTTGTACCCGGTTGTCGATGGGAGCGTGATCCCCGTCCAGCCCCTGGAGGCTGTGCGGGCCGGCGCGGCGCGCGATGTGCCCCTGATGATCGGATCGGTCCGCGACGAGTACAGCATGTTTCTGCCGCTGATGACGATGGCCACCACAGGCCCCAAGGACGAGGCGGAACTGGCCTACCTGCAGGCGGTTTTCGGGGACGTCGTGCCCGGCGTCCTGCAGTCCTACGGCCGCAGTCGGCCCGACCTGGATCCGGCCCGGCTGCGCGTCGCTGTCGCGACCGACGGCCATGTCAGGCGCCCCGCCATCGCGTTCGCCGAGGCTCAGGTGGCTGCCGGCGGGGAGGTCCGCATGTATCGCTTCGACTTCGAGAGCCCACTGGACCCGTCCCTGGGAGCCGCACACGGCCTGGACGTTCCGTTCTTCTTCGACAATCCGGACACCGCCTCCGCAACCGGCTTCGGCTCGGAACGGGCACCGCTGGCTGACGAGATGGCGGGAGCATGGGTGAACTTCGCCCGCAGCGACAGCCCCACCACTGGCTCGGGGTTGCCGTGGCCGGCGTACACCGTTCCCGAGCGCGCGACGGTGATTTTCGACATCACGACAGTCGTCGAGCGCGACCCAGCTTCCGCCGAGCGCCTCGCCTGGGATTCTCTCGGCTGACTGCGACCCCGCCGGTAAAGCGGGGGGCCGTATCGACAGCAACGACCTGAACCGACGCAGGAAGATCCCGGGTCGGAGGCGCGGCTCGGCGTCTCCGACCCAGGGGCCTGCTGTTACCGCTAGGAGAGCCAGCCCACCAGCTTGGTCTCGGTGTACTGCTCGAAGCCCTCGATGCCGTTCTGGCGGCCGATCCCGCTGGTCTTGTAGCCGCCGTAGGGGGCGTCGGCGCCGTACCAGATGCCGCCGT
>JAOPUS010000214.1 GCA_025963345.1 Blastococcus sp.
CCAGCTCGATGACGGTGCGCTTCTCGCCTTCCTTGGTGTCGAACGAGCGCTGCTTGAGCCGCCCGCTGACGATGACCCGCGAACCGCGGGTGAGGGACTCGGCGACGTTCTCGGCCACCTGCCGCCACACATTGCACCGGAGAAAGAGCGCCTCGCCGTCCTTCCACTCCTGCGACTGACGGTCGAAGGTGCGGGGGGTCGAGGCAACGGTGAAGTTGGCGACCGCGGCGCCGGACGGCGTGAACCGGAGTTCCGGGTCCGACGTCAGGTTCCCGATGACAGTGATGACGGTTTCGCCGGCCATGGTCAGTGAGCCTCGGGGCGCATCAGCTTCGTGCGGAGCACCGACTCGTTGAGGTTCAGCTGACGGTCGAGCTCGGCGACCGCATCGGGCTCGGCCTCGATCGTCACGATGGCGTAGTTGCCCTCGACCTGCTTCTTGATCTCGTAGGCGAGCCGGCGACGGCCCCAGATCTCGGTCTTGACGGTGCCACCGGACTTGGTGACGACGGTCAGGAACCGGTCGAGCGAGGGCGCAATCGTGCGCTCCTCGAGTTCGGGGTCGAGGATGACCATCAGTTCGTAATTCCGCACGGAGAACCCCACCTCCTCTGGTCTTGGCGGCTGCAGAACATCTGCAGCAGGAGGGTCGTGCATGCGTTGCGCGCCCCGGCACATGCCAGAACGCGCAGGACAAGGCTACCAGCGTGTGGCCGCGGATTCTCCGGCGCTGTCCACAGGCGGCCGGGCCGCAACGCTTGGGCGGCCCTCAGCGCGAGGCGCGCGACGCCTGGTGCGTGCGGACCAGCGCCGCGGTGACCGCGGCCAGCGCGACGACGGCGGCCAGGGCCGCTGCCGGCAGCGCCTGCGAGGCCGTCGACGCGGAGGCGGTCTCCTGGGCGCTCTGGTCGTCCAGGGCGGCGCCGTCCAGACCGGCGAGCTGACCGAAGACCGGCACCGAGGCGCCGTCGTAGCTGCCGGCGACCCCACCCGAGCCGTTGGCGCTGCTGTCCTTGCGGTCAGGGCCACCGAGGCTGCGGCCCGGCACGTAGTAGCGCGACGGGTCGAACGCCGAGGCGGCCACGATGTCGGCCGGCGACAGCTGCGGCGCACCGGCGCCGGTGTTGTACGTGTACTGGTCGCCCGGGGCGCCCTCGATCGGAGCCGGTCCACCGGCCGCCGGAGGCTGACCGATCACGGTGCCGCTGGGGGGCACGGGACCGGGACCGGCGGGCGGCGTGCCGCCGGGCAGGTTGGGAAGGGTCACCGGCGGCAGCTGCGGAACGTTGACGCCGTCGAGGTTCGGGAGCGGCACGAGGGTGTTGACGACGAACGGGGTGGGCGCCGGCAGGGGCGGAAGCAGCCCCAGTGCGGCGTCGGTCAGCGGCTGGGTGAGCGAGACATTGCTCTGCAGCTTGTAGGTGAAGGTCACCACGCAGTTCAGGCAGGACGACGCGAACTTCTCGGCCACCTGGGCGCCGGGAGCCAGCGGCTTGGTGCCCGAGGGAAGCGTCAGGCTGACCTCGGTCGTCGCCGTCACGCTGGTCACCGTCGGCAGCAGACCCCCGCCGACCTGGACGGTCTTGTCCTGGATCTGGTTGGCGAAGGTGACGGTGCCGCCGGCGTCGACGTAGACGGTGGGCACGGTGAGGTCACGGATGGGAACGGTGACCTGAGGATCGGCGCTCGCGCTCGGCGCCATGAACACTGCGAAGGCCGCCACCCCCAACCAGCCGAGGACCGCGACGGCGAGTCCCCGCCGCGCACTTCGACGGATCCGACCGGTTGCCATCTTCTGCTCTACCTCCACGTCGACGTCTTTCCCCTACTGGGGAGTAACCCCCGTCACGCTGCAAGAACGATGATGTGACGCAAGCGATACGGGTAAACCTCGATCGACGACCGAACTAGGGTCCTCCGGCGTGGCGATACACCCGATCGGCGTACACGTCGGCCCCGGACTGACCGACGACAACGAGCTCGACGACGGCGGCCCGCTCGCCCGTGCGGCGGAGATGGATGCCGACGGCGTGCAGGTGTTCCTCGCCGATCCGCAGGGCTGGGCCACCCCGAAGCCCCGTCCGGACGCCGCGGATCTGCTCGCCGGCGACGTCATGGTCGTCGTGCACGCGCCCTACGTCCTCAACGTGGCGACGACGAACAACCGGATCCGCATCCCCAGCCGCAAGCTCCTGGGCGCGCACGCGACGGCGGCGGCGGCGATCGGGGCGATGGGCATGGTCGTGCACGGTGGGCACGTCCTGGCCAAGGACGACCCCGCGGTCGGCACGGACAACTGGCGGAAGACCTTCGCCCGTCAGGCCGAGGACGGTGGATTCCCCGTCCCGCTGCTGATCGAGAACACCGCCGGCGGCGGTAACGCCATGGCACGGGACCTGGACGCGATCGCCCGCCTCTGGGACGCGGTCGGCGAGTTCGGTGCGGGCTTCGTGCTCGACACCTGCCACGCCTGGGCCGCGGGCTGGGACCTCGCCACCGCGGTCGACGACATTCGCGCGATCACCGGCCGGGTCGACCTCGTCCACCTCAACAACAGCCGTGACCCGGCCGGGTCCAGCCGCGACCGGCACGCCCCGCTGACCGACGGCGAGATCCCGACGGGGCTACTGGTCGAGGTCGCCCGCGCCGCGGGCTGTCCGGTCGTCCTGGAGACCCCCGGCGATGCGGCGAGCCACGCGGAGGAGATAGCGACCCTGCGCAACGCGCTGGCCTCGTAGAGGGTGGCGCGGTCGCGGGGCCGCAGGCTCCCCGACCGGGACACGGGCTGGCGCTCAGCTCAGCCGGGGGACGACTCCTGGCCGCGGTGCGATCCGGAGGATCGCACCGTGATCGGGGGGCCTCGGAGGACGACAGTGTCACGAGCGCCGTCGAGCGGGCCCCCGGCTGGGTCATCCACACCCGGCCAGGTCGTCCGGACGACGTCGTCGTCGGGGCGCAGGACGTCCCGGACGACCAGACCCATGAGCACGAGGACGGCGAGATCGCGGAGCACCACCCCGAGGAAGAACCACTCCACACCGACGCCGCGGTTGTCCGCACCGAGGTACCAGAGCAGCCGGGGCACCCACAGCAGCGCCTCGGTCGCCTGCCAGAGCAGCAGCGACCGCCAGCGTGGCCGGGCCAGCACCGCCAGCGGCAGGAGCCACAGCGAGTACTGCGGGCTCCACACCTTGTTGAGGATCAGGAAGCCGGCGACGAGCAGGAAGGCCAGTTGGGCCACCCGCGGCCGGACGGGTGCGGCCAGCGTCAGCCAGGCGGCCGCCGCGACGAGGAGAACCAGTGCCACCGCGACGACGGCGTTGAGAACGGTGGGGGACTGGCCCTGGGTGAGCGGGCCGTCGAGAGCCCGGTTGTCGGTTGCGTGCAACACGAGGTTCCAGACGGTGTCCGGATCGGCCGCCCGGCTGCTGTTGAGGCGGAAGAATCGGCTCCAGTTCTCCGGCGCCAGGACGGCCACCGGGACGTTCACCGCCAGCCAGGCCACACCCGCCGCCACCGCCGTCCGCAGCCAGGTACGGAGCCGGCCCGCGCGCAGGCAGAGCAGGAACAGCGCGCCGAGCAGCAGGGCCGGATAGAGCTTGGCGGCGATGCCCAGCCCGAGCAGTACGCCGGCGAGGACCGGCCGCCGCCGCGCCCACGCCCACAGGCCGGTCGTCGCCAGGGCGACCGCGAAGAGGTCCCAGTTGGTGAAGGCGTGCACGAACAGCAAGGGGGACAGGCCGACCATGGCCGCGTCCCAGGGCCGGCGGCCGGAGAGGCCGAGGACCGCCCGCGTCGTCAGCAGTGCGCACAGCGAGAGGAGCAGGCAGGTGGCCACGTAGTAGCTCTGGACGGCGGGGACGTCGGGCAGCGGGCCCCACGCGGCGGCCGCGCCGTCGTAGACCCGCCCGATGGCGGCGGCCAGCGCCATGAAGGCGCCGGTGAGCACCGGGTACTCGACCGGCGAGTCCAGGTACGGGATCGCACCGGTGTCGAGGTCGTGCAGGCCGAAGAGCGGGACGGTGTCGGAGTAGCAGAAGTGCGTGTACTGCACCCAGCCCGTCCAGTTGCCGTCCGAGCAGGGCGCCTGCTTGATCCAGGCGAGCGCCAGCACGAACGTGGTGAACAGCAGGCAGACCCGCAGCGGCGTCCAGAACAGGGCCCGGCCGATCACGGCGTGCCGGCCCCACGGGCCGCCGACCGCCTCGCTCGCCTGGGCCACCACCGCGTCGGTCCAGGACGGGATCACCCGGTCCGGCGGTGGCGGGTCGGCCACGCGGCGGACGGGCTCCGTAGACACCGCGGGCCCGTCCGCTGGTGCGGACGGGCCCGGAGGTGCGCTGCTCACGTGCTCAGTGTGCGGGATCGGCGTGAACCGCCCGGTCACCCGCCGGGTGGCCGGCCCTCGGCGTTGCCGGGTGGCTGGCCCCCGCCGTTGCCGGGGAGGCTCGGCACCCCCGGCGCTGTGGTGGTCGAGGGACCGGTCGGAGGGACGGTCGGCGCGGTGGTCGCCGTATCAGGAGCCTCCGACGTGGTCGACGGCGCGGACGAGGACGGCGGCGCCTCGGTGGTCC
>JAOPUS010000229.1 GCA_025963345.1 Blastococcus sp.
GCACCGCCGCCTGCCGGCGCTGCTCCACCTGCGCCGCCCGCGCCGCCGCCAGATGACCCGCACCGGCCTCCAACAGCCGCCCGAACGCCCCGAACCGTTCAGGCACGGAGTCCTCGGGGTCGGGATCAACAGGCGCGGACTCGGCGAGCTGATCGACCGCCGTGGGTGCCTCCAGGTCGGAATCCGGCTCGGAGACACGGTCCGACCCGGTAGCCGGTCCGGAAATGTCGTTCCCAGTCAGCCCGGAGTCGTGCCCTCGCCGGCCGTGCCTGCGGAAGTCCTCCGCCAGCACGAACGTCGGCTTCGGTAGCCCGGCCATCCAACGCCGGAGCTCCTCCTCGAACAGCGACGCACGCCCCTCCGGGAGCGGCGACAGTGGTTCGATCATGTGTTCGATTCTAGATCCCGGCCATGACACTTTCCGGCGAAGCCAGGACCTGTGGACAGACGTTCGCGTGGGGGACGAGCGACACACGCCCGCCGGCGTCCGCCGCAGACAGCACAGTGGCCCGGCACCGCGAACGGTGCCGGGCCACTGCCGGTTCAGGCTGGGTTCACCGAGGGATCACTCCCCCGAAGGTCAACCCAGGATCAACGCGCCGGGCCGATGCCCTGCTCGTTCATGACCTGGATGATGCGAGCGGACTCGTCGAAGCCGATGACCACGATCGCGTCCGGGTTCAGGTCCTTCATCTGCTGGACGACATCGCTGAAGTCCGAGGCGTTGGGGTCGTAGTAGACCTGCTTGACGACGTCCTCACCGAGACCGGCGTTCGCCAGGTTGTCAGCGATGACCTGGGCCAGACCGGTGCCGTACTCACCGTTCTGAGCCAGGATGCCGACCGACTGGTTGCCTTCCTTGGTGATCAGGTCAGCGAGGACCTGGCCCTGGAAGAGGTCCGGCGGGGCGGTCCGGAAGTACAGACCGTTGTCGTTGTACGTGGTGAACGAGTCCGACGTGTTGGCCGGCGAGATCATCATGATGCCGGCCTGGGTCACCGTATCGATGACCGTCTTCGTGACGTCGGAGGACGCCGCACCGACGATGGCGTTGACGCCCGCCTGCTGGTGGCTGGCCACCGTCTGCGAGGCGATGTTCGTCGAGGTGTCACCGGAGTCACCGGAGACCAGCTCGACCGGGGCGCCGAGAACGCCACCGGCCGCATTGATCTCCTTGACGGCCAGCGTCACACCGGCGACCTCGGGTGGGCCGAGGAACGCCAGGCTGCCGGTCAGCGGCAGGAGCATGCCGATCTTGAGGGGACCCTTGCCGTTCCCGCTGTCGAAGGCGGCCGCGGCCGGACCCTCGTTGGTGGCGGCGTTCTCCTCGTCACCGACGACCAGGTACTCGGTGAGGTCGGGGTCGAGCTTGTTGTCCGAACCGAACTGCAGCGTGCCGAAGCTGGCGACAGCCGGCTCACCCGGGTCGGCGAAGGCCAGCGGCCCGGTGACGCCGTCGTAGTCGGGGTTGCCGCCCTTGGAGATGATGTCCATGCAGGACTTGAAGTCCTGGCACTTGTCGCCACCGAAGGTCACGCCGTTGACGTAGGGCCCGAAGACGGTTGCCTGGTTCGACTGCGCCATGGCCGAGGCCAGCGCCGTGAGGATCACGGCGTCGTAGGACTCGCCGGCGTAGTTGAACGTGTTGCCCAGGTTCGGGTCCACCCCGAGGAGGCGATCGCGGAAGTCCTGCGACAGGTCGGTGAGGGGCGTCGTGCCCTTCATGCCCTGAAGGGCGCCCTTGTCGGTGAACTGCTCGCCCAAGGGGTCACCGACGTTGCCGTCGGTGCCGTAGACGTTGATCTGCTTCTCGTCGCTTCCGCTGCTCGAGGAACCACCGTTGTCGCTCCCGCCGCCACAGGCGGCCAGAGCGAGCAGGGCGGCACCGGAGACGGCGATGGTGCGAACCGACTTGCCGCTGCGCATCAAGCAACTCCCAGTGTGCTGTCAGTCGTGCACTCGGCCATCCCGGGCAGGATGGACCGGCTCAGTGCGAAGAACCTAGTCGCTGATTGCAGAGCGACAGCAGGGGTCAGACGGACCGTGATGACGTTGTGACCTGCGTGTCGCGGGCATTTCAGGGGCCTGCGACGACCCGGCAGAGGAGTCAGGCGGACGTGCCCTCCGCCGCGTTGTCGGGCTCGAGGATCGACTGCGCCAGCGCCTTCATGGACGTGCGCTGGTTCATCGCCGTCCGCTGGATCCACCGGAATGCCTCGGCCTCGGTGATGCCCTGCTCCTCCATGAGCCGGCCCTTCGCCTTCTCGACGATCTTGCGGGTCTCGAGGCGCTCCTCGAGGGTGCGCACCTCGCCGTCCAGAGCCGTCATCTCCGAGAAACGGGCGCGGGCCACCTCGATGGCCGGCACGAGGTCGTTCTTCGAGAACGGCTTCACCAGGTAGGCCATGGCCCCCGCGTCGCGCGCCCGCTCGACCAGTTCGCGCTGGCTGAAGGCGGTCAGCACGATGACGGGAGCAATCCGCGCAGTGGCGATCTGCTCAGCGGCCGCCAATCCGTCGAGCACCGGCATCTGGATGTCCAGGATGACCAGGTCCGGGTTCAGTTCCTTCGCCCGATCGACGGCCTGCTGGCCGTCACCGACCTCCGCGACGACGGAGTACCCCTCCTCCTCGAGCATTTCCTTGAGGTCGAGGCGGATGAGCGCCTCGTCCTCGGCGATGAGGACCCTGATCGTCTCGCTGCTCACGGGCGGGAGCCTAGCGACGTCGGCGGCCCCGCACCTCCCCGCTACGCTGCTCGGGCAGCAGCCGGGCATCCCGGCATGCCCCCGTACCCCAATCGGCAGAGGGAGCGGATTCAAAACCCGCGCAGTGTGCGTTCGAGTCGCACCGGGGGCACCACACGTCCACGGACGGGGTTGGAGCAATTCACAACCCGCGCAGTGTGCGTTCGAGTCGCACCGGGGGCACCACACGTCCTGATCGGGCCGTCACCCGTACCCGTCGGGGGCACCCGACACGATCAACGGTCGTCGCCATACGGTGACCCCGTGACCGAGCCAGCCCCGCACATGACTCCCGAGCAGTTCCGTCAGCACGGCCACGAGGTCGTCGACTGGATCGCGGACTACTGGACCCGGATCGGGTCGCTGCCGGTGCGCTCGCAGGTCTCCCCCGGCGAGGTCCGCGCGTCCCTTCCCGGTGCGGCTCCGGAACAGGGCGAGCCGTTCTCCGCCGTCCTCGCCGACCTCGACCGGGTCGTGATGCCGGGCATCACGCACTGGCAGCACCCCGGCTTCTTCGGCTACTTCCCGGCCAACACCTCCGGGCCGTCGGTGCTCGGCGACCTCGTCTCCGCCGGGCTCGGCGTGCAGGGCATGTCCTGGGTGACCAGCCCGGCGGCCACGGAGCTCGAGCAGCACGTCATGGACTGGTTCGCCGATCTGCTGGGCCTGCCGGCGTCGTTCCGCTCTGACGGACCCGGCGGCGGCGTCATCCAGGACTCCAGCTCCGGTGCCAACCTCGTGGCCCTCCTGGCCGCCCTGCACCGGTCCAGCGCGGGCGCAACGCTCCGCCAGGGCGTGGACCCCGACCGGGCCACCGTCTACGTCTCGTCGGAGACCCACTCGTCGATGGAGAAGGCCGTGCGAATCGCCGGCCTCGGAACCGACGCCGTCCGGATCGTGGAGGTCGACGGCGACCTCGCCATGCGCCCGGCGGCTCTCGCCGCCCGGCTCGAGCGGGACGTCGCCCGCGGCTACACCCCGGTGCTGGTCTGCGCCACGGTGGGGACGACGTCGACGACGGCGGTCGACCCGCTCGCCGAGCTGGGCCCGATCTGTCAGAAGTACGGCGTCTGGCTGCACGTCGACGCCGCCTACGCGGGTGTCAGCGCCGTCGTCCCCGAGCTGCGCGCCCTGCAGGCCGGCGTGGAGTGGGCCGACAGCTACACCACCGACGCCCACAAGTGGCTGCTCACCGGCTTCGACGCGACGCTGTTCTGGGTCGCCGACCGCGCGGCGCTCACCGGCGCCCTGGCGATCCTCCCGGAGTACCTGCGCAACGCCGCCACGGACGCCGGCGCCGTCGTCGACTTCCGCGACTGGCAGATCCCGCTCGGCCGCCGGTTCCGCGCACTCAAGCTGTGGTTCGTCCTCCGCTGGTACGGCGCCGAGGGCCTGCGCGCCCACATCCGCTCGCACGTCGCCCTGGCGCAGGAGCTGGCCGGGTGGGCAGAAGCGGACGAGCGGTTCGACGTCGCCACCGAGCACCCGCTGTCGCTGGTCTGCCTCCGCCCCCGATGGGCGGACGACGTCGACGCCGACGTCGCGACCATGACGCTGCTGGAGCGACTCAACGACGGCGGCGAGGTGTTCCTGACCCACACGACCGTCGGCGGGACGGCCGTGCTCCGGGTGGCCATCGGCTCGCCCACCACCACGCGGGCGCACGTCGAGCGGGTGTGGGCGCTGCTGCGCGAGGGCCACGACTGGCTGGCTGCCGACTTCGCCGCGGCGGCCGCCGAGCACGCCGCCGAGCAGGAACGCGCCCGCGCGGCCGCCGAGCAGGAACGCGCCGCTGCCGAGCAGGCACGGGCTGACGAGCAGGAACGGGCAGCGGCCGAGCAGGACGAGCCCGAGAGCGGGTCGCTCAGTCCGTCATCGGCCGGATGAGGCCCTGCTGGGCGACCGTGGCGACATGCGTGCCGTCGGCCGCCCAGATCTGCCCGAAGCACAGCGCCCGCCCCGCCGACGCCGCCGGACTGTCGATCTCGTAGAGGAACCATTCGTCGGCACGCACCGGCTGGTGGAACCACACGGCGTGGTCGAGGCTCGAGCCGGCGTAGTCCCCACCCAGGCCGCCGCCGATCCGGGCCAGGCCCGCGGAGAGCAGCGAGAGGTCGCTGACGAAGGTCAGCGCCGCCCGGTGCACGGCCTGTTCTGCGGGCAACTGTCCAGCGACACGCATCCACGCCCACGTGCTGGTGTCCGGCGGGCTCTTCGGCCGCCGGTCGAAGGGGTCCTCGATCAGCCGCTGCTCGACCGTCCGGCTGATCGACAGCGCCACGGCGGCCCGCTTCCCGTAGGGAGCGACGACCTCCGCCAATGAGGGCAGGTCCTCCGGCCGCGGTACGTCGGGGATCGGCAGCGAGTGCTCCACGACCGGCTGCTCCCCCGCCGACGCGTCCGCGGTGAGGGCGAAGATCGCGACGTCGGCACCGTTGCGGCGCTGCCAGGCGAGTACCCGGCGGGTACTGAACGTACGACCGTCACGGATCCGGTCGACGGCGTAGCGGATCTCCTCGGTCGGGTCGCCGGGCCGCAGGAAGTACGCGTGCAGCGAGTGCACGCCCCGCTCCTCGGGCAGCGTCCGCGAGGCCGCCATCAGCGCCTGCCCGGCAACCTGCCCGCCGAAGATGCGCTGTGTGCGGGTGTCCGGCGTCTGCCCGACGAAGAGGTCGGTGTCGCGCTCCTCGAGGTCGAGCACCCCCATGAGCGCCGCAGCCTGGTTGCCCGCCTCGCTCACTCGACTCCTCGCTGACGCTCGTCGCCCGCGTTCGCGTCCGTTGCTGTGCCCCCGCGTGAGCTCGCAAGCTCGCTCACGAGTCGGTGCCCACCTCGTGCACGCGGATCAGGTTCGTGGAGCCGACGGTGTTGGGCGGGCTGCCGGCCACGACCACGACCCGGTCGCCGACCTTGAGGCGGCCGATCGACAGCAGCGAGAAGTCGACCTGGGCGACCATGTCGTCGGTGTGCTCGACCGAGGGCACCAGGAACGTCTCCACGCCCCAGGACAGCGCCAGCTGGCTCCGTACCCGGGCATCGACGGTGAACGCCAGCAGCGGCTGACGGGGGTGCAGCGCAGCCAGCCGCTTCGCGGTCTCGCCGGTCTGGGTGAAGGTGGCCAGCGCCTTGACGTCGAGCGCCTCGCCGACGTCCTTCGCCGCCCGCACGATCGCCCCGGAGCGCGACCGCGACCGGCGCACGACGTCCGGCACCGGCATGGTGTCGCTCTCGACGGCGTCGATGATCCGCTCCATCGTCCGGACGGCGCCGATCG
>JAOPUS010000230.1 GCA_025963345.1 Blastococcus sp.
CTCCGGCTGGCCCGGCAGGCGACCAACGCGGCCGCGGTCGCCGCGCTGCTGGCCGGCTCGCCGGCGGTCACCGGCGTCCGGTGGCCGTGGCGGGTAGGTGACCCCTCCTTCGCGCTGGCCACCCGCCAGATGCTCCGGCCGAACGGCGTCGTGTCCGCCGAGCTGGCCGACGAGCTCGCCGTCGCGACCCTGCTCTCTCGTACGCGGCTCTGGACCGCGGCCACCAGCTTCGGCGGTGTGCACAGCACGATCGACCGGCGCGCGCAGTGGGGCGGGGACGCCGTTGCTCCGGGCTTCGTCCGGCTGTCGTGCGGCATCGAGGACACCGCCGACCTGGTGGCCGACCTAGCGGCCGGGCTCGCCGGCCTTCGCTGACTCCCGCCGGCGGCGGTGGGCACCCCGCGCCGTCAGGTAGAAGCTGAGCCCCCAGTAGTAGCCGAGGTAGCCCAGCGACGCGGCGATGACGAGCGGATGCGGGTCGGGCTGCTGCACCAACAGGAGCGCGTACGTGCCCAGCCACACGGCCGTCAGGGCGAGCGTGAGGCCCTGGAGGAACCGGGTGCGCGACGGGTAGACGTAGCGCACCGGCACGAACACGAGGACCGAGAGGGCGAGCAGAGTGACGCCCACGGCGGTGCTGCCGATGTCGAGGACGATCACGTAGAACGCGACGATGTTCCAGTAGCTCGGGAAGCCCAGGAAGAAGTGGTCGGAGGTCTTGGCGTCGACCCGGCAGAACTGGTAGCTGGAGGCGAGCAGCGGCAGTGCGGCCACGGCCCAGCCGAGCGGACCGTCGGGCAGCCGGTCGGTGGTCCACAGCAGGACGATCGGCGCGAAGACGTAGGTCAGGTAGTCGACGATGTCGTCGAGGCGGGCGCCGTCGAACCAGGGGATCGTCTCCTTCACCCGGAAGCGCCGGGCGAGCATCCCGTCGGTGCCGTCGATCACCAGCGTGGCCAGGCCCAGCCACAGGGCGGTCACGGCCTCGCCGTCGAACGCGGCGAGCACGATCAGCAGCGCGAGCACCGATCCGCTGGCCGTGTACAGGTGGACGGCGGCCCCGGCCAGCCGCAGACCGAGTGGGAAGGCCGAGGGGGCGGGCGTCTCCCCGGCCGCGGGGGCCGCGGGCGCGGCCGCGTTCTCGCGCACTCGCCAGAGGTTGCCACACCGCCTCCACTAGGGTCGCGGTGATGAGCCGGAACGGGGCCCTGCATGGGTGACAAGGTGCGTGTCGCGGTCGTGTTCGGGGGCCGCAGCGCCGAGCACGCCATCTCCTGCGTGTCGGCCGGGAGCGTGATCGCAGCCCTGGATCCTGACCGCTACGAGGTCGTTCCCGTCGGCATCACGCCCGACGGTGGCTGGGTGCTGGCCGATCGCGATCAGCGCCTGGCGATCACCGACGGCGCGCTGCCCGAGGTGACCGGTGGGACGGCGGTGTCCTTGGTCGGCGACCCGGCCGGGCGCGGGCTGGCCGTCCTGGACCCGGCCGCGGCGATCGGGCCGGCGCTGACCGAGGTCGACGTCGTCTTCCCTGTCCTGCACGGCGCCTACGGCGAGGACGGGACGATCCAGGGGCTGCTGGAGATGGCCGGGCTGCCCTACGTGGGGTCCGGGGTGTTCGCCAGCGCGGCGTCCATGGACAAGGAGTTCACGAAGAAGCTCCTCGCGGCCGCCGGCCTGCCCCAGGGCGATCACGTGGTGCTCCGCGACGCCGACGGAGCGGTGTGCCCCGACCCCGCCGTCCTGGACGAGGCGGCGCGCGAGCGGCTGGGGCTCCCGGTCTTCGTGAAGCCGTCGCGGGCCGGGTCGAGCATCGGGATCACCAAGGTGACCGACTGGTCGCAGTTCCCCGAGGCGGTGGCGACGGCGGCGGCGGTCGACCCGAAGGTGATCGTGGAGGCGTCGGTCCCGGGGCGGGAGATCGAGTGCGGGGTGCTCGCGACGCGTGGTGCCGGACTGCCGGAAGCCAGCCTGCCCGCGGAGATCCGGCTGCGGCCCGGTGTCGACTGGTACGACTTCTCGGCGAAGTACCTCGACGACTCGGTGGACTTCGACGTCCCGGCCGACCTGACCGCGGAGCAGACCGCCGCCGTGCAGGAGGCCGCCCGCCGGGCCTACCTCGCCATGGACTGCCGCGGCCTCGCCCGGGTGGACTTCTTCCTCGCGACGGCGCCCGACGGCAGCGACCACCTGGTGATCAACGAGGTCAACACGATGCCCGGCTTCACGCCGATCTCGATGTTCCCGCGGATGTGGGCGGCGAGTGGCGTGACCTACCCGGAGCTGGTCGACCGGTTGATCGAGTCCGCGCTGGCCTCCGGCTCGCGGCCCGCTCGGTGATCTCCGGGCGGTCGACCTCGAGGGTCCGGGCCGCCGTCCTTCTCGTCGTCCTGCCGTGCCTGGCCGCGACGGTCGGCTGCGCCCGCGCGGTCGACGGCGTCCCGGCAGCGGCGCCGCCCGAGGCGTTCCCGGACTCCGCCGACGACCTCGGGGCGCTCGTGGTCACCGAGGTGCCCTCGGGTCTGCCGCGCCTGCCCGACGAGGAGCTCGAGCCACCGGCGGGAGCGAAGGCCGTCGACGACATCGCCGACTACTCCGACGACCCGGCCCGGGAGCTGGATGTGCTGGAGGGCTACGGCTACCGGCACGGCTGGGAGCGGTTCTGGGGGACCGGCTCCGGGCCGATGACCGGAGTCTTCGTGGACCAGTTCGCGTCCCGGGCCGGTGCGGGTGCCTACGCCGAGGACCTCGCGCGCAACGACGCCGAGCACTACGACGGCGTCCTGCACGACAACCCGCCGCAGCTGCCGGGCGGGTGCCGGATGCTGACCGTGGACAGTCCTGAGGCGGGGGCGGACGCGCAGGAAGCGCTGGGCGGACCGGCCGCGCTCGCCTGGTGCGGGCACGGGCCGTTCAGCGTCTCGGTCACCTCGGTGGCCGAGACGTTGGACGCGGCCGAGGAGGAGGTCCGGGCGGTCGTCGAGGAGCAGCTGGACCGGCTGCCCCGGTGACCCGTCACGGACCGGGTTCGGGCTCCCGGTAGGGGAGGGCCTGGGCGATCTGCGTGGTGAGGGCCGTGACCGGTGCGCTGTCGACCGACGCCGGTAGCGAGACCTGCACGTACACGGGGCGGTCGACCGTCGTCCACACGGTCGTGTCGGGGTCGTCGGTGTCGACGTACCACTGGACGCCGTTGATCTGGATGGCGGAGACGCCGGCGACGTAGCCGGCCGGCCGGTCGACGCCGCACAGGAGCACGATCGCCGGGTCGCCCCACGCATAGGCGTACGGCGAGTCCGACTGCACCCGGCGGGAGGGCTCGCCCGACAGTTCCAGGGGCAGGGTGCTCATCAGGGCCGGGCAGGAGGCGTCGGCCTCGGGCGTCACCGGGGGGACCTCGACCGGGAGCACCGGGAGTTCCTCGCGGCCAGGCGGCGTGCTGCCCTCGATCTGGGCCGCGCTGCCGCCGGTGTCCCCGTTGCCGGCGCCGGATCCGCCGACGACGTTGACCAGGACGGCGAGCGCGACGACCACCGGCACGAGGACGGCGGTCGCGATCAGGGCGATGCGTCGCAACGGGTCCTGGGGACGGTCGCTACTACCGCCGTCTTCGGTCTCCGGGGCCGTGGGCCCGGGTGTGTCCTCGGTCAGGGTGCTGCGCTCAGATGTTGACGACGGGGCACGTCAACGTGCGGGTGATGCCGTCGACGGACTGCACACGGGCGACGACGAGCCGGCCGAGCTCATCGACGCTCTCGGCCTCGGCGCGGACGATCACGTCGTAGGGGCCCGTGACGTCCTCGGCCTTGGTCACGCCGTCGATCTCGGCGATGGTCGAGGCGACCTGGGCTGCCTTGCCGACTTCTGTCTGGATGAGGATGTAGGCGTGGACCACGGGAGACCTTTCCAGGGGCAACGCTGCCGGCCCGCCGGGTGGCGGACAGTTCGGCAACCTACCCCAGCGGCAGGATGGCGCAGGTGACTCGCCCCCGCCCCCTCGTTCCCCGCGGTGATCCGGCCGACAGCGTGCGCGTCGTCGGAGAGTTCGGCGTGATCGCCCGAGTGCTGGCCCAGGCCGGTTCCGCGCGGGCCGCGGAAGTGGGACCGGGGGACGACGCCGCCGTCCTGCGGACCTCCGACGGTCGGGTGGCGGCGAGCACCGACGTCCTCGTGGAGGGCCGGCACTTCCGGCGCGACTGGTCCTCGGCCGAGGACATCGGCCACAAGGCCGCCGCGGCCAACCTCGCGGACATCGCCGCAATGGGCGGGACGGCGACCGCGCTACTGGTGGGACTGGCCTGCCCGGCGAACACCCAGACGACCTGGCTCGAGGGCGTGGCCGCCGGGCTGGCTGCGGAGTGCGCGCCGCTCGGCGCCGCCGTCGTCGGTGGGGATCTCGTCGCGGCCGCCCCCGACAGCGCCGCTGTGGTGCTCTCCGTGACCGCGCTGGGCGATCTGGGTGGCCGAGCACCCGTGCTGCGGTCCGGCGCCCGTCCCGGGGACGTGGTGGCGCTGGCCGGCCGGCTGGGCTGGGCCGCCTGCGGTCTCGCCGTCCTGCGCCGGGGGTTCACCAGCCCGATCGCCGCGGTGGCGGCGCACCGCCGGCCGACCCCGCCGTACGCGGCCGGCCCGGCCGCCGCCGAGGCGGGGGCGACGGCGATGTGCGACGTCAGTGACGGGCTCCTCGCCGACGTGGGACACCTCGCCGCCGACAGCCGCGTCGTCGTCGACCTGGACCGGGCTGCCCTCGAGCGCGCGTGCCTGGAGCCGCCGGGCCCCCTCCAGCAGGTGGGCGCGGCGCTCGGGGTGGATCCGCTGGCGTGGGTCCTGACGGGCGGGGAGGACCACGCTCTGGTGGCGACGTTCTCGCCGCGCGCGGTGCTGCCCGAGGGCTGGACGGTGATCGGCGAGGTCCGCAAGGGCGGGAGGAAGCCGGGAGTGCTCGTGAACGGCGAGCCGGCCGCGGACGTCGTCCGGGCCGTCGGAGCGGAGGGAGCCGGGCATGTCCACTTCGGCTGAGCGACCCGTGGTCCTGCGCGACGGGACGCGGGCGAGTCTGCGACGGCTGCCCTACGACCACCCGGTGGCCCACTACCTCGTGGAGCAGGTGCAGCAGGAGTACGTCGAGCGCTACGGCGGGCGCGATGCCGCCGTCGTGGAGCCGGGGGAGTTCCTGCCGCCGCGGGGGGTCTTCCTCGTCGCCGAGGTGGACGGCGTCCCGGCCGGGTGCGGCGCGTGGCGGGCGCTGTCGCCGGGCGTCGCGGAGATCAAGCGCGTGTACGTCGAGCCGGGCTTCCGCCGCAAGGGGCTCGCCCAGGTGATCGTCGCGGCGCTGGAGGACGGCGCCGCGCGGGCGGGGCACGGCTCGGTCGTGCTGAACACCGGGCAGCAGCAGCCGGAGGCCCTGGCGCTCTACGCAGACCTGGCGTATCTACCGGTCAGCGGTTACGGGATCTACGCCTGTTCGCCCGACGCGGTGTTCCTGGGCAAGGAGCTCGCCACGTCCGCTGAGGCCGAGCAGCAGGAGGGTTCGTCATGGGCGTCGTGACCGTGTCGGCGGCGTACGGGGCGGCGGGAGCGGAGGTCTCGCGGGCCGTCGCCGAGCAGTTGGGGCTGCCGTTCCACGACCGGGCGATCGCGGCGCAGGTGGCCGGTCGGCTGGGTGTGTCGGTGTCGGAGGCCGAGGCGAACGACGAGACCGTGCTGCGCGGGCTGTGGCGGCTGGTCGCCTCCCTGGGGACGATGCCCGATCCGGTCGGCGGGGTGCTCCCGACGTCTGCGCTGCCCGATGGACGGGCCTACCGGCAGCAGACCGAGAGGGTGCTCGCCGAGATCGCCGACGGGGCCGGGGGCGTCGTGCTCGGCCGCGCGGGCGCGATCGTGCTCGGGGACCGGCCGGACGCGCTGCATGTGCGCTTGGACGGCCCGCGCGAGCGGCGACTGGAGTCGGCGATCGCGCGCTCGGGGCGGTCCCGCGAGGAGGTTCTTCGGGAGATGCAGGCCAACGACCGGTCGCGGGAGGCCTACGTGCGGCACTTCTACCGGTGCGATCCTGCGTCGGCGCAGCACTACCACCTGGTGGTGGACACGACGGCGCTACCGATGGAGACGGTGATCGACCTCGTGCTGACGGCGGCGCACGGGCGGGGGATCGGCGCGGCCTGACGGTTGGTCGCTTGGCCTCTGGCATACCGGCAGTGTGCCGACGTCCGTGCCGGTCTCCGGGCCGTTGTCCACATCGCGAACCGCTTTCCACAGGGTCTGTTTCCGCTGGTCAGACCAACGCCGGTACCCTACAATCGAACATGTGATCGATCAGCAGCCGCCTCCTTCGCGGGTGTCGCTGGTCGAGGCAGTGCTGGCCCGCTGGCTGGTCGAACTGTCCGGGCGTCGGTACTTCGTCACCGGTCTGCCGTGGCATGAAACGCATCGGTCCTCGCGCGTCGACGGGGCCGAAGCCGAGAGGCCTGTCGTCGGGGAGTCGTCTTCTGAGAGCGCCGCCTGTGTCGACAACGAGGTCGTGCCTGAACGGTTCGGGGCGTTCGGGCGGCTGTTGGAGGCCGGTGCGGGTCATCTGGCGGCGGCGCGGGCGGCGCAGGTGGAGCAGCGCCGGCAGGCGGCGGTGC
>JAOPUS010000264.1 GCA_025963345.1 Blastococcus sp.
CCGCCGAGTAAGACGTGCTCGAAGAAGCGCTCGAGCACCTGGTCAAGGGCATCGTCGACCACCCGGAAGACGTGACCGTCGATCTGCTCACCAACCGCCGCGGCAAGACCCTCGAGATCCGGGTGCATCCCGACGATCTCGGCAAGGTCATCGGCCGCGGCGGGCGCACCGCCAAAGCGCTGCGCCAGGTGATGACCGGTGTCGGCGGACGCGGCCTCCGGGTCGACGTCGTCGACACCGACGGGCGCTGAGTACGCACTCCTTGAGCGCCGTACCGTGACTGCACCGCGCAATCCCTCGCCGGACACCGTGGTGGTCGGCCGCATCGGCCGGCCCCACGGTGTCCGCGGCGAGGTCACCGTCGAGGTGCGCACCGACGACCCCGATCTCCGCTTCGTGCCCGGGGCCGTGCTGCGCACCGACCCCGCCGAGCGGGGTCCGATCACCATCGCCGGCGTGCACTGGCACAGCGGCACCCTGCTGCTCCGGCTCGAGGGTGTCGACAGCCGTGAGGCAGCCGAGGCCGTCCGCAACACCGAACTTCTCGTCGATGTGGCCGATCTCCCGGAGATCGAGGACCCCGACTCCTACTACGACCACCAGTTGGTCGGGCTGACCGCCCGGATGCCCGACGGCACGGTGCTGGGCGAGGTCACCGTCGTCCGGCACGAGGCCCAGGACCTGCTCGTCGTCCGCCGTCCGGAGGGCGGTGACGTCCTGATCCCGTTCGTCTCGGCGATCGTGCCCACCGTCGACCTCGACGGAGGGTTCGTCGTGGTGGATCCGCCCGAGGGCCTGTTGGAGCTCTGACCGGGTGCAGATCGACGTCATCACCATCTTCCCGGATTACCTCGCCCCGCTGCGCCAGTCACTGCTGGGCAAGGCCGCCGAGCGCGGCCTGGTGAGCATCGGGGTCCACGACCTGCGGCAGTGGACCGATGACGTGCACCGCACGGTCGACGACTCGCCCTACGGCGGCGGCCCGGGCATGGTCATGCGCCCCGAGCCGTGGGGCCGGGCCCTGGACGCCGTCCGGCCCCGGGGCACCCGCCTGGTGGTGCCCACCCCCGCCGGGCAGCCGTTCACCCAGGCCATGGCCGCGCAGTGGGCGACCGAACCCGGCCTGGTCTTCGCCTGTGGCCGCTACGAGGGCATCGACCAGCGGGTTGCCGACTGGGCCACCGACGCCGGCCCCGTCTCCGAGGTCTCGATCGGCGACTACGTGCTCGCCGGCGGGGAGTCCGCCGTCCTGGTGATGGTCGAGGCGGTCACCCGCTTACTGCCCGGCGTCGTCGGCAATCGTGAGTCCGTGGAGTTCGACTCGCACGCCGACGGGCTACTCGAGGGGCCCTCCTACACCCGCCCGGCGTCCTGGCGCGGCCACGACGTGCCGCCGGTGCTGCTCTCCGGTGACCACGCCGCGATCGCCCGCTGGCGGCGCGGAGAGTCGCTGCGCCGCACCGCCACCCGCCGTCCGGACCTCCTGGCTGCGCTTCCCGACGACGGCCTCTCGACGGACGACCTCGCTGCCCTCGACCGTGAGTGAGCGTGCGGCGGGTGGGCGAGCGATGGTCAGGGCTACGGCCCGGGTCGTGGTGCTGGATCCCGCCGGCCGGGTCCTGCTGCTCGGCGCCCGGCTGACCGATCCGGCGCTGCCTCCCGGGGACGTGCTGTTCTGGTACACGCCCGGCGGGGGAGTGGAGGACGGCGAGAGCCTCCGCGCTGCCGCCGTCCGGGAGCTGGCCGAGGAGATCGGCCTGGTGGTCGAACCGCAGGCGCTCGAAGGTCCGGTCTGGCTGCGCCGGAACCTGGGTGTCTTCGCGGGGGAGGAGATCGACTCCCGCGAGACGTTCTTCGTGCTCCGCGACGTCGTCCACGAGGTGGATGCCGGCGGGCGCACCGAGCTGGAGCTCCTCGGGGACGAGCCGCACCGCTGGTGGTCCGCGGCCGAGGTCGCCGCGAGCGCGGAGACCTTCGCCCCGGGCGACCTCGCCGACCGGCTGTCCGAGCTGCGCACGGGCCCCTGGACGGGGCCCCCGCGCGTCGTCTCCTGAAGATGTGGCACAGTAGATAGCTGCTGCAGATCGTCGGCGTTGCCCGACGGTGGCTCCGATCGGGAGTCGCAGCTCACCGGTTTCGGACGGCGCGGCTTACTGCTGTCCGCCCCGAGAACGCCGCCTAGTACTGAGCCAGAACATGAGGACTGCCGAGATGAACACCCTGGACGCACTCGACGCCGACTCGTTGCGCGACGACATCCCCGACTTCCGCCCGGGGGACACCGTCAAGGTGCACGTGCGCGTGGTCGAGGGCAACCGCTCGCGCATCCAGGTCTTCCAGGGCGTCGTCATCCGCCGTCAGGGCGGCGGCGTCCGCGAGACCTTCACCGTGCGCAAGGTCAGCTTCGGCGTCGGTGTCGAGCGCACCTTCCCGGTGCACACGCCGGTCGTCGAGACGATCGAGATCGTCACCCGCGGTGACGTCCGCCGGGCGAAGCTGTACTACCTCCGTGAGCTCCGCGGCAAGGCCGCCAAGATCAAGGAGAAGCGCGACATCATCTCGCGCTGACACGCCTGACAGCCCCGGTTCCGACCGGCTGTCGTCGCGGCGGGTCTCCCGCGCCGTACGCTGCTTGTAATGAGCAGTGATCGGCCCGGGGGGCCCGCCGATGTCGTTCCTGGTGACGAACCCGGGAAGCCGGAGGACGTCGCCGACGGCGCATCCCCCCGGCGGTCGCGCCGGCGCGGGGAGGCGAAGAAGGGCTCTCTGCTGCGCGAGCTGCCGGTGCTCCTGCTCATCGCCTTCGTGCTGGCCCTGGTGGTCAAGACCTTCTTCGTGCAGGCCTTCTTCATCCCGTCGGGCTCGATGGAGCAGACGCTGCACGGCTGCACGGGGTGCACCGGTGACCGGGTGCTGGTCAACAAGATCCCGTACTGGTTCGGCGAACCCGAGCCCGGCGAGATCGTCGTCTTCAAGGGCCCGGACACCTGGACGCCGGAGGTGTCGGTCGCCGCGCCGAGCAACTGGTTCTCCGGAGCGCTGCTGTGGCTCGGCCGCACCGTGGGGGTGGCGCCGCCCAGCGAGGACGACTTCGTCAAGCGGGTCATCGCCACCGGCGGGCAGACCGTGCAGTGCTGCGACGCCGAGGGGCGGGTGACCGTCGACGGAAGGCCGCTCGACGAGCCCTACATCTTCGAGAACACCCCCCTCGAGTCCCGCGCCTTCGGGCCGGTCACCGTGCCGCAGGGTCGGCTCTGGGTCATGGGGGATCACCGGTCGGCCTCGGCGGACTCCAAGGCGCACATCGGCGACCGGTACAGCGGCACCATCGGTGTGGACGACGTCATCGGTAAGGCGGCGGTGATCGTGTGGCCGGTGAGCCGTTTCGGGCTGCTCGACTCCCCGGACATCCAGGGGACCGACGCCGGTGCCATGGCGAGCGGGGCGTCGGCGGCGCCGATGGCCGTCGGCCTCGCGGGTGCCGTACCCATCGTGGCCTGGCGCCGCCGACGGGCCTCTCAGCTCGACTGAATGGCGCGGTCCGAGCGTAGGTAACGGGTGTCGACCTTTCCCTGTTACGCGTGGGGTGGACTCGGCGGCCATTGCTCCACGCCGATAGCAATCAGAAGAATGTCGGAAAGTATTCAAGTAACCGTTTCACCCTTCCGATGGAGACTTTGTAAGTTCCCGGAGTCGAAACGGAGTCAGTTGTGTCTGCACCTATGGCGAGCAACGCCCGCGGGGTCACCCGCGTGCTCCTCCTCGCCGACGCGCCCGTCCTGCGTCGCGGTCTGGTCAGCATGATCAACGAGACGGCCGGCATGCAGTCGGTGGGTACGCCCGGCGAACTGCGTCGCGCCCTCACGCTGGTCGAGTCGGCCCGCCCTGACGCCGTCGTGGTGGAGCTGGGGTCCGGCCGCGCCGCGACTCTGAACGCCTGCCGTGACCTCCGGCGCCGCTTCCCCCGTGTTGCGATCGTCGCGCTGGCCACGTCCGAGGACCCGGCCGTCGTGAACGAGGCGATCGCCGCGGGCATCCGTGGCTACCTCATGATCAACACCTCGCCGACGCTGCTCGGCTGGGCGATCCTGGCCGCTCGTGCGGGCCGCACCGTCGTCGACCCGCAGATCCGCCGGGTCGAGCCGTCGGACGTGCCGGCTGCCAAGCCGTTCGCGCCGGAGGTGCCCCTGACCCGGCGCGAGTCCGACGTGCTGGACGAGCTGCTCCAGGGCCAGTCCAACCGGCAGATCGGCCGCAACCTGTTCATCAGCGAGGACACCGTCAAGTCCCACGTCAAGGCCATCCTGCGCAAGCTGGGTGCCCGCGACCGGGCCCACGCGGTCTCCCTGGTGCTGTCCAACCGGCAGCCGGGCTGCACCTGCGGACACAGCCTGTCGGCGGCGCTCCCGGCTCCCGACCTGGATCAGGCCGAGCTGGACGCCGCCGACATCTGATCGGCACCACCTCTCCGGCACACCGGGCCGGTCTCCCCTCGGGGAGGCCGGCCCGTAGTGCGTCCGGGGGTGGGTGTCCGGTCGCCGCGGGGGTGGTCGGGCGTCGTAGTGTCGGGTCACGATGGCTGTTCGCTCCGCTTCCCGTCCCGCCGGTCGCACCCGGCGCACCATCGCCGACGACGACCGCCCGGACGCCCTCTGGGACATGGAGCGGTCGCTGCGCCGCCGGGGGTTCTCGGCTGTCGCCGGAGCCGACGAGGCCGGTCGCGGCGCGTGTGCCGGCCCGCTCGTGGCCGCGGCCTGTGTCCTGCCGTCCGGACGACGGGGCCGCGTCCCGGGCCTGGCCGACTCCAAGCTGCTCACGGCCGCCGCCCGGGAACGGGTGTACGCCGAGGTCGTCGACCGTGCGGTCGCCTGGTCCGTCGTCGTCATGCCGGTCGAGGACCTCGATGCGCGCGGCATGCACGTCACGAACATCGAGGCGCTGCGGCGGGCGGTGTGGAACCTGCAGCCCGAGCCGGACTACGTGCTGACCGACGGGTTCCCGGTGCCCGGCCTGGCCCGGCCCGGCCTCGCCGTCTGGAAGGGCGACCGCGTCGCGGCCTGCGTGGCGGCCGCGTCGGTGCTCGCCAAGGTGAGCCGCGACCGGATGATGCTCGAGCTGCACGAGAAGTGGCCGGAGTACGACTTCGCGGGCCACAAGGGCTACATCACCGACGTCCACAGCGCTGCCCTCGAACGGCACGGGCCCTGCCCGGAGCACCGGATGCGCTTCGTCAACGTGCGCAGCGCCCGGGACGCACACGCCGCGCGGACACTCCAGGTCACGGCCTCGGGCGGCATGGTCGATGATGTGCCCATGTCCGATGTGCTGTGCCCTGCGCCCGGAGAGCTGCGATGAGCACCGAGGACCTCGAGAAGTACGAGACCGAGATGGAGCTGCAGCTCTATCGCGAGTACCGCGACATCGTCCGGCAGTTCACCTACGTGGTGGAGACCGAGCGGCGCTTCTACCTCGCCAACTCGGTCGACCTGCAGGTGCGTGAGGCCGGTGGCGAGGTCTACTTCGAGCTGAAGCTCTCCGACGCCTGGGTCTGGGACATGTACCGGCCGGCGCGGTTCGTCCGCAACGTGCGGGTGCTGACGTTCAAGGACGTCAACGTCGAGGAGCTCGACAAGCCCGACCTCGAGCTGCCCGAGAACCCGCGCCTGCCGTAGTCCACAGGGGCGGTCCCCGTCCACAGATCGACTCCGGGCCTGTCCCTGCCCCCGCTGTCGGACGACGGTCGTCGGGTGCCCACCACCATCGAGCTCGGCTCTCTCGGCGAACGCATCGCCGCCACCTATCTCACCGATGCCGGGCTGCGGGTGCTCGACCGCAACTGGCGCTGCCGTGAGGGCGAGCTGGACATCGTCGCCCGCGAGCACGACGCGCTGGTCTTCTGCGAGGTGAAGACCCGGCGGGGGATCGGCTTCGGCCACCCCGTCGAGGCGGTGACCGCGGCCAAGCAGCGGCGACTGAGGACGCTCGCGCAGCGATGGCTCGCCGCGCATGACGAGCACGCCCCGGAACTCCGGTTCGACGTCGTCGGTGTGCTGGTGCGGCCGTCGCGTCCGGCACTGGTCACCCACCTGCGGGCAGCGTTCGCATGACCCTCGCCCGCACCTGGTCGGTCGGTCTGGCCGGCGTCCACGGCGCCATGGTCGAGGTGGAGGTCGACATGGCGGCCGGGGTCCCGCAGGTCGTCCTGGTCGGGCTGCCGGACGCCGTCGTGCGCCAGTCGGTCGACCGCGTCCGTGCCGCGATCGTCAACGCCGGCGCCAAGTTCCCGCAGCGGCGGATCACCATCGGTCTGTCGCCGGCGGCGATGCCCAAGCAGGGGAGCGGCTTCGACCTCGCGCTGGCGGCGGCGGTCCTGGCCGCCGCCGGGGCGGTGCCGAGTGGTTCCGTCGACCGGCTGGTCCTGCTGGGGGAGCTCGGGCTCGACGGCTCCGTGCGCGGCATCCGCGGGGTGCTGCCGGCGGTCCTCGCCGCCGCCCGCGCGGGTCACCCGCAGGTGGTCGTGCCCGCGGCCAACGCCGACGAGGCGGCCCTGGTCGACAGCATCGAGGTGCTCGCCGCGACGACGCTGGCCGAGGTGGTCGCGCACCTCGCCGGCCGCGCACCCCTGGCCCGGCATGTCCGCGGCCCGCTGCCGGCGGCGCCACCGGGGCCCGATCTGGGCGACGTGGTGGGGCAGGCGTCGGGGCGCCGGGCCGTCGAGGTCGCAGCCGCGGGCGGGCACCACCTGTTCCTGACCGGTCCGCCGGGCGCGGGCAAGACGATGCTCGCCGAACGCCTTCCCGGGCTGCTGCCCCCGCTGGACGAGCCGGCGGCACTCGAGGTCACGGCCATCCACTCCGTCGCCGGAACGCTGCCACCGGAGGCGCCGCTCGTCCGGCGGCCCACGTTCGAGGCGCCGCACCACTCGGCCACGATGGCCGCGCTGATCGGCGGTGGCTCCGGCCAGATCCGGCCGGGCGCTCTCTGCCGGGCCCACCGCGGGGTCCTCTTTCTGGACGAGGCACCCGAGTTCCCACGTGCGGTGCTCGACACCTTGCGCCAGCCGCTGGAACGCGGGTCCGTCACGATCCATCGGGCCGCGGGGTCGGCGACGTTCCCGTGCCGGGCGCAGCTCGTGCTCGCAGCGAACCCGTGTCCGTGCGCCAGCGCCGCCGGCGACGCCGCCTGCACCTGCAGCGCGCTGGAGCGACGGCGGTACCAGTCGCGGCTGTCCGGCCCGCTGCTCGACCGGATCGACCTGCGGGTCGATCTTCCGCCGGTCACCCGCGCCGCTTGGCTGGACGGCGTCGGGCCGCCGGAGACCACCGCGGTCGTCGCCGGCCGGGTTGCTGCCGCCCGTGCAGCCGCGGCACGCCGGCTGGCCGGCACCGGTCTGTCGGTGAACAGCCAGATCCCCGGGCGGCTCCTGCGCGAGCGGTGGGCGGTGCCGCGGTCCTCGCTCCGGCTGGCCGAGCGGGCCCTGGAGCGGGGCGCACTGTCCGTCCGCGGCTTCGACCGGGTGCTGCGGGTGGCCTGGACGCTGGCCGACCTGGCCGACCGCACGGTGCCGGGCACCGACGAGGTGGCCGAAGCGCTCGGCATGCGGCTGCAGCGGGCCGTGGCATGACCCTCGACGAGGACCTCGAGGAGGCGGCGGGCGCCTCGGTGCCGCTGGGTGACGTGCACCCGGCGGTGCGACGGGCCCGCGCCTGGCTGAGTCGCGTCGCCGAGCCGGGCACCATCGACTTCTGGCGCTACGTGGACGACGTGGGCCCCGTCGAGGCGGTCAGCCGGTTGCGCGCGGGGCGGGCCCCCGACCGCATCCGGTCGATCGTCGGGGTGCGGGCCGGTCAGGACGAGAGCCTCGCCGACCTCGCCCGGGCCGAGCGCTGCGGTGCCCGGCTGGTCGTGCCCGAGGACGACGAATGGCCGGCCCTGCAGTTGCACGCCTTGACCGTGGCGGTCAGCACCGAGCCCGACGACCACACGAAGCAGTCGGACCGGACCCTCGCACCGGTTCCGCCCGTGGGGCTCTGGGTGCGCGGACCCGGGAGACTGGACGAGCTGGTCGACCGGTCCGTGGCGATCGTCGGGTCCCGCGCCTCGACGGCATACGGCGAGCACGTGGCGGCCGAGTTCGGGCACGCACTGGGGGAGCGGGGCTGGACTGTGGTCTCCGGCGGCGCCTTCGGCATCGATGGCGCCGCCCATCGGGGGGCCCTGGCCGCGGAGGCGCCGACCCTGGCGGTGCTCGCCTGCGGCGTCGACCGTCCCTACCCGGCTGCCCACGGCGCGCTGTTCGGTCGGATCGCCGAGACCGGTCTGCTCGTGAGTGAGTGGCCGCCGGGCTGCGCGCCACTGCGGCACCGCTTCCTGGTGCGCAACCGGCTGATCGCCGCATTGACGCGGGGCACCGTCGTCGTGGAGGCGGCGGCGCGGTCCGGAGCGCAGGCCACGGCCAAGCGCGCGCGCCGGCTCGGGCGGCAGGTACTGGTCGTCCCGGGTCCCGTGACGTCGGCGATGAGCGTGGGCTGCCACGAACTGCTGCGCGACGAGGAGGCCGGGGCGACGCTGGTCGCATCGGCCGAGCACGTCATCGAGGCTGTCGGCGGGCTCGGGACGGATCTCGCCGATCCCCCCGAGCGCCCGGCTGCCCCACGGGACGGACTGTCCGATCTGGCCGGCCGGGTTCTGGACGCGTGTCCGGTACGCATCGGCGTGAGTGCCGACCGGCTGGCCGCGATCGCCGGCTGCGACGTCCTCGACGTGCTCCGGGTGCTGCCGGCCCTCGAGCTGGCCGACCTCGTGCAGTGGACCGGTACCGGCTGGCGGGTCGCGCCCCCGCCGAAGCAGCCAACCGGCGCGAAGGGAGGTCCCGGCGCGGCGGCTTGACCAGCCGGGCGTGTCACCGCACGGTTCCGGGGTGACCGCCGGGACAGCAGACGCACGGGCGGCTCTCCCGTCCGCGCTGGCGGAGGCGCTGGCCGGCTATGAGGAGCACCTGCGCACGCAGCGGGACCTGTCCGAGCACACCCTGCGCGGCTACGTGGCCGACGCCGTGTGGCTGCTCGACCACCTGGCCCGGCGGGGTGGCCGGCAGGTGCACGAGCTCGATCTCTCCGCGCTGCGCGGCTGGCTGGCCCAGGGGCGCACCCGAGGGCACAGCCGTGCGACGACGGCCCGGCACGCGGCGTCGGCCCGGTCCTTCACAGCCTGGCTGCGCCGGGCCGGACTGACCCCCGACGACGTCGGGCTGCGCCTGGTCAGCCCGAAGGCGCACCGCACGCTGCCCGATGTGCTCGCCCCCGACCAGGCGCGCGCCGTCGTCGACTCCACGGGTGGGGCCGAGGAGCCGGTCGGGCTGCGTAACGCCGTCGTCCTCGAACTTCTCTATGCCAGTGGCATCCGGGTCAGCGAGCTCGTCGGGCTCGACGTCGACGACGTCGACCGCGGCCGTCGGCTGCTGCGGGTCCTGGGCAAGGGCCGCAAGGAGCGCAGCGTGCCCTACGGCGTCCCGGCCGAGCGGGCGCTGGACGCCTGGCTGACCCGGGGGCGCCCCGCGCTGGCGACACCGGACTCGGGTCCGGCGCTGCTCCTCGGGGCTCGGGGGCACCGGCTGGACGCGCGGGAGGCGCGGCGCACGGTGCACAAGGCGGTGGCGGCGGCTCCGGGCGCTCCCGATATCGGGCCGCACGGTCTCCGCCACTCGGCGGCCACCCACGTCCTGGAGGGCGGCGCGGACCTGCGCTCCGTACAGGAACTGCTGGGCCACGCTAGCCTCGCCACTACCCAGATCTACACGCACGTGACGGTCGAGCGGCTCCGTGCGGTCCATGCCCAAGCGCATCCCCGCGCCTGAAAGGCTTGGCTGAGTGCTGAGAGGTGAGGGCGGCGGCCGTGATCGGGCGCCGGAACGGGGCAGGACCACCGAGCACGACCCAGCAGCAGCATCGAGGAGGGCGACCGTGCCTGAGGCCACCATCCATCGGATCGACGAGTTCGACGAGTCCCGGGACGATGCCGACGCCCTGCTGGCCGTGTTGTGGACCGACTATGTCGCCGGGCGCGACCCGGGTCTGCGCGACCGGCTGATCCTCCATTACGCCCCGCTGGTGAAGTACGTCGCCGGCCGGGTCGGGAGCGGCCTGCCCGCGCATGTCGAGCAGGCCGACCTGGTGTCCTACGGCACGTTCGGCCTCATCGACGCGATCACCCGGTACGAGCCCACCCGCGAGGTCAAGTTCGAGAGCTACGCGATGGCCCGCATCCGCGGCGCCATCATCGACGAGCTGCGCAACACCGACTGGATCCCTCGGTCGGTGCGCATGAAGGCCCGGGCCTTCGAGCGGGCCGTCGCCGACCTCGAGGCGAAGTTCCAGCGCACCCCCACGGAGGAAGAGGTCGCCGAGGTCCTCGACATGGACGTCGAGGAGGTCCGCAAGTTCCTCGGCCAGCTGTCCCTCGTCAACGTCGTCGCCCTCGACGAACTGCTCGGTGACGACGACGGTGGCTCGCCCCGCCTCGGCGACACACTGCAGGACTCCAGCGCCCTGGACCCGCAGGCGATGGCCGAGCACGGGGAGGCCCGTCAGCTGCTGGCCCGCGCGGTGGAGCAGCTCCCCGAGCGGGAGAAGGTCGTGGTCAGCCTCTACTACTTCGAGGGGCTGACCCTGGCCGACATCGGCCGGGTCCTCGGGGTGACCGAGAGCCGGATCTGCCAGCTGCACACCAAGGCCGTGCTCCACCTGCGCACCAAGCTCGCCGACATCGCCTGACAGCTCTGCTGGTGGGCATCGATTCCCGCGCCCCGGCGAACCGGCGCACGTACTCCGACCGCGAGGCCGACACCTCCTGGCGGGAAGCCCTGTCGGTCTGGTCGATCCGGCCGCGGTGGACGTCGGCCGCGGGGGAGGGACCTACACCCGCGCGCCTGGCACGGACTCGGCGCCGCAACTGTCACGGGCGTCGAGTCCAGCCGCCCGATCCTCGACGAGGCGCGGAGCAGCCACGGTCACCTGCCCGGCGTCACGTTCCGGCTCGGGGATGCCGCGGCCACGGGTCTCCCGGACAGCTGGGCCGACGTCGTCCTCGAGCGGGCTCTGGTCCACCACGTTCCTGATCTGGCCGCCGTC
>JAOPUS010000266.1 GCA_025963345.1 Blastococcus sp.
TACGGCGAACCGGAGGAGTTCGGTCGAGCTGCCGCGTTCCTGCTCTCACCCGCCGCGTCCTTCATCACCGGAGCGATGGTTCCGGTAGACGGCGGTGCCATTCCGTCCATCTGAGCGCAAACGGGCGCCTGCCGGGCATCTCCTCCGGGGTTGTCCGGCGAGATGTGCGGCAGGCCTCATCCCGGACTCGCCGGGCCGCGACTTCATCCTGTCGACTCGCCGCCCGCTCCACCCGTCGTCTGGAGAGCTGGCGACGGGTGGACTGCGGCGGCGTTTCCCACCCAGAACAACGCTTGCTGCCGAACTCAGAACCAGGTGAGGATGCGGACCGTCGTCCCGCGGTCGGAGGAGCGGACCTGGACCAGGTCGCAGAGCTGGTTGATCAGGTAGAGCCCCCGGCCGCCCAGGTGGTCCAGCGGCGGGCTCAGCCGACCGGTCAGCGGGTCGGTGACGGTGCCGGTGTCGGAGAACTGGACGACGGCGGCCCCGTTGTCCAGCCACATGGCCAGCGTTCCCCTGCCGCCGCCGTGGCGGACGCTGTTGGTGGCCAGCTCCGAGGCGGCCAGCTCGAGGACCTCCACCCGCTCCTCGGGCAATCCGCAGGAGCGGGCCCACTGGGCCACGGTGCGGCGGGTGGCGGGGATGTCGCCGGCGCCGTAGACGCCGCGGAGCACGGCATCGGCGGGTTCGGGCAGCCCCTCGGCGAACGCCGCGACGTGCCCGCCGGCGGCGTAGGCGTCGCTGGACAGCCGCGTCGCGGACGTGGAGTGCACGGGGTGGGTGTGCAGGGCCGCCTGGGTCACCGCGCGCGGCAGGTGCTCCTGGTCGTAGGGGCACAGCAGGCGCCAGCCCGGCCCGCCGTCGAAGGCGTGGTTCAGCAGCAGTTCGTGCAGCCGGCACTCGACCAGCTCGGCCGTGCGGCGGCCGGGGAAGGCGGGTTCGCCGACGCCGCGCAGCCGACGGCCGGCGCTGGTGTGCCGGTCGAGGGCGGTGGCCCACACTCCGATGATCCGGGCCGGGTTCGCGCCGATCTCGGCCATGTCGAGGAACTCCACTGCCGTGGCGTCACTGCCGAGTGCGTCGCGGAGCAGCTCCAGCCGGGGGCGGGGCTCGGCGACCAGTACCGCCTCGTCGTTCTCGAGCCCCTCGTGGACGAACGGCAGGAGACCGGCCAGGAAGTCCGCGTCCCCGCGGTAGAAGAGCGCCTCGTGCTCGAAGCGGTCGACCGGCACGGTCAGGGGGACGGTCACGCGAGCGCCCCCGTGAAGGTGACCGGGGCGATCCGGGCGAGATCGAGGACCTGCCACATCCGGCGCAGGAGTGCCGACGAGCCGGTCACCTCCAAGGCAACCGAATGGGCCCACAGGTCAGCGGCCCACCGGGCGAGAACCCGGCAGCCCGCGACGTCCATGAACCCCAGGGCGGCGAGGTCCAGGACGAGGCGGTCGTCCCTCACCCGCACCGCGGCCAGCACGCGCGCCAGCCGGTCGCTGCTGAACGTGTCCACGCTCCCGGCCAGCGCGATGCGGTCGCCGTCGACGAAGATCCGGAAGGAGGAGACTTCCTCCGGGGCGCGCACCAGCGGGTGGACGGATGCGACGTCGGCGAGGGCCTCGGGCCCGAGGTCGGCGCGGTAGGCGCACATCGCCGAGAAGCCGGAGCCGTGCGCCGCGTACTCGTCGGCGAGGTGCTCCCAACGGACGAGGGCGGCCCGCTGGGCGGGGGCGGCCGCCAGGTCGCTGACCTCGGCGATCACCCGCAGTCCGCGGTAGCCGTCGTCCATCGCACGCCGTGTCGCCGCGTCGTAGTAGGCCAGCTGCTGTTCGGGGAGGAACGGCCCGGCGGCCTCGTACGCCTCGGCGAGCGTGAGCGTCTCGACGGCGCCTCCCGCGATCAGTGCGGCCGCGTCGAGGGTGGGCGGAGTCAGCGCCTGCAGGCTGTCGATCACCCGCTGGCCGACGCAGAGCAGGCGGTCGCCCCTGGCGAGCCCACCGACGAGGAACTCGCGGGCGGCCTCGTCGAAGGCGGCGTCGTCCTCGTAGACCCAGCACAGATGGTCACCGGGGCCGGCTCCGGGGACTTCGTCGACCAGACCGTGTGCGCGCACCGCCACACGGTAGGCCGCGCGCCCCCCCAGGGACAGGGCCGCGGTGGTGTCACAGGGCACGCAGGATGTCCTCCACCCGCTCCCGGGCGTCGCCGAAGAGCATCCGGCTGTTGTCCCGGAAGAAGAGCGGGTTCTGCACCCCGGCGTACCCGGTGTTCATCGAGCGCTTGAAGACGACGACGTTCTCCGCCTCCCACACCTTGAGCACCGGCATGCCGGCAATGGGGCTGGTGGGATCCTCCGTGGCCGCCGGGTTCACCGTGTCGTTCGCGCCGATGACCAGAACCACCGAGGTGGCGGCGAAATCGTCGTTGATCTCGTCCATCTCCAGGACGACGTCGTAGGGCACCTTGGCCTCGGCCAGCAGCACATTCATGTGCCCGGGGAGCCGCCCGGCGACCGGGTGGATGCCGAACCGTACGTCGATGCCGCGGTCACGCAGGTGGCGGGTGAGCTCCGCGACGGCGCCCTGCGCCTGGGCCACGGCCATGCCGTACCCCGGCGTGATGACCACGGACGAGGCGTCCAGCAGCAGTTCGGCGGTATCGGCGGCGGAGATCTCGGTGTGCTCGCCGTAGTCGCGGTCGTCGGTCCCCGTGCTGCCCTCGTTGCCGAACCCGCCGGCGATGACGGAGAGGAACGACCGGTTCATCGCCTTGCACATGATGTAGGACAGGTAGGCACCGGAGGATCCGACCAGCGCCCCGGTGATGATCAGCAGGTCGTTGCCGAGCAGGAAGCCCGACGCCGCGGCCGCCCAGCCGGAGTAGCTGTTCAGCATCGACACGACGACCGGCATGTCGCCGCCGCCGATCGAGGCCACCAGATGCCAGCCCAGGGCCAGCGCCAGGACGGTCACGGCGGTGAGCAGCACCAGATTCGGCTCGATCACGAAGAACACGGTGAGGACGGCGAAGGCGACCAGCGCCCCCAGGTTCAGGGCGTTGTGGGCCGGCAGGATCAGCGGGTTGGACTTGATCCGGCCGGAGAGCTTCAGGAACGCCACGATCGACCCGGTGAACGTCACTGCGCCGATGAAGACGCCGATGACGACCTCGGCAGAGTGGATGCCGAGCAGGTTGCCGGCGACCTCGGTCTGAACACCTGCGTTCGCCTCGACCGACAGGTAGCCGTTCCAGCCGACGAGCACGGCGGCCAGGCCCACGAAGCTGTGCAGTATCGCGATCAGCTCGGGCATGCCGGTCATCTCGACCTTGCGGGCCCGCCAGAGGCCGATCCCGGCGCCGACGGCCATGGCGGCGACGAGCAGGGTGATGCCGATCGCGGAGATGCTGCGTGACGCCAGGCCGATGGTCGCGGCGAGGGCGATCGCCATACCGGCCATGCCGAACCCGTTGCCCGCCTTCGCCGTCTCGTGCCGGGACAGCCCGGCCAGGCTCAGGATGAAGAGCAGCCCGGCGACGATGTAGGCCGCCGAGGCGGCGGTGGTGGCCGTCATCGGACGGGCCCGCGCGTGAACATGCCGAGCATGCGGCGGGTGACGGCGAAGCCGCCGAAGACGTTGATGCTGGCGAGCAGGATCGCCACCGTTGCCAGTGCCGTGACCACGGGTTCGTCGTGGCCGATCTGCAGCAGGGCGCCGACCACGATGATCCCGGAGATCGCGTTGGTGACCGACATCAGCGGGGTGTGCAACGCGTGGTGCACGTGCCCGATGACGTAGAAGCCGACGACCACGGCGAGGGCGAACACGGTGAAGTGCAGGATCAGCTCGTTCGGGGAGAACGCGGTGATCAGGAACAGCAGGGCGGCCCCGACGCCGACCAGTGCGAGCCTCCGCGACGGCGGTGGTGGGGCCTTCGGAGCAGAGGGTTCCGCGGCCGGGACCGGCGCCGGAGCCGGAGCGGCAGACACCTGCACCGGCGGCGGGGGCCAGGTCTTCTCGCCCGTCCGGACGACGGTCATCGCCCGCTGGACGACGTCATCGAAGTCCAGGACCAGTCGGCCGTCCTTCTCCGGGGTCATGAGCGTCATCAGTCTGACCAGGTTCTGGCCGTAGAGCTGGGAGGCCTGGGCCGGCAGCCGGCCGGCGAGGTCGGTGTAGCCGATGATCGACACCCCGTTCGGAGTGACGACGAGTTCGTCGGCGACCGAGCCGGCCACGTTCCCGCCCATGCCGGCGGCCATGTCCACGATCACGCTGCCCGACCGCATGCTCGCCACCATCTCCTCGGTGACCAGCAGCGGTGCCGGCCGGCCGGGGATGAGCGCGGTCGTGATGATGATGTCGACGTCCTTCGCCTGCTCGGCGTACATCTGGGCGGCCCGCCGGTTGAAGTCCTCGGACATCTCCCGTGCGTAGCCGTCGCTGCTGACCTGCTGCTCGGCGTCGGGCACCGCGACGTACTCGCCGCCCAGCGAGCGGATCTGCTCGGCCACCTCGGGCCGCACGTCGGTGGCGCGGACGATCGCGCCCAGGCTGCTGGCCGCGCCGATCGCAGCGAGTCCGGCGACCCCGGCGCCTGCGACCAGCACCTTCGCCGGAGGCACCTTGCCCGCCGCGGTCACCTGCCCGGTGAAGAATCGGCCGAAGG
>JAOPUS010000301.1 GCA_025963345.1 Blastococcus sp.
GCTTGAGCTCGCCTGTACCCCAGCATGACACGTATAGCTTCTGGTCGTCGACGGACTGATCGATGTCTGTTACCAGCGGCGGAACGGAGCCGAACGGATGCAGCGCTGGCGGGAGGTCGGCCGGTTCGGCGGGCTCGGGGTGCTGCCCGAGCACGCGTCTCCCGCCCTCTCCAGCGGTGTCGGGCTGCGCCCATGACAGAACGGGATCGCCAGGCCGGCGCACTCAGCGGTAGCAGTAGGAGTCCGAGGAGGCGTCGCCTCCCTGGAGGCGCACCTGGTGTGGCCGCCGTCCGCGGAAGTCCCGGCCGTGCGGGAAGAAACGTTCGTCGATGCTGAGCCCGCCGGCAGACGGGTCGGTGTCGATCTTGGCCATCCAGGCCCCGACACCGTCCGGGTAGAACTGGTCGTCCCAGGCCCCGTACAGCGAGTTGGTGACGTAGACGCGCCGACCGTCGCGGCTGACCTCGACCATCTGCGGACCGCCGGCCAACCCCTCCGACGGCGCGAACGGATGCGACGCGCGGCGGACGACCCCACCCAGGTGGACCGAACCGACCTCGCGAGGGCTTGCGGGATCGGACACGTCGAACTGCTTGAGCTCGCCGGTACCCCAGCAGGACACGTAGAGCATCTGGTCGTCGACGGACAGATCGATGTCGGTGACCAGCGGCGGAACGGCGCCGAACGGCTGCAGCGCGGGAGGGAGGTCGGCAGGGTCGGCGGGCTCGGCGGGGATCGTGATGACCTTGTCGACCTTCCATTCGGTTCCCTCGCGGTGCCACCGCCATACCGAGGCGGACAGGTCCACCGTGGAGACCACGACGCCGACGAAGCCCCATGTCGCCTCGGGGTCGTGGGAGGGGCGCAGCTCCAGCGTCATCTGGTGCTCGGGGCCGAGGTCGACCGTCTGCAGGTTTCGGCCCGCCGCGAGGTCCCAGAAGTGGATTCGGTGTCCGTACTTCTGACCGAGCAATAGTTCGGGCACGAGGCCGTCCTCGATCATGGAGGGCGTGCCCCATTCGCTCGACACCAGGACGTTCTGGTTGAGGTGCCACCAGGCGTCGTAGGCCAGGTACTGCGGCCCCCGGTCGGTCTCCCACGCGCGGACGACGTCGAATGTGTTGTGGTCGAGCAGTGCGATGCCGCCAGGCCCGTCGTTCCCATCGCCCCCGCCCAGGCACGTGAGGAAGACGCCGTCGGGCCCGCAGTGCAGGGTGTGCGGCCGGGAGTATCCCGCACGCTCCGCCAGCTCCTTTGCCTCGACGGTCTTGTGCAGCCGGGGGGAGCGCGGGTCGGGCTGGGTGTCGTAGACGTGGATGCGCGAGCTGCGCAGGCCCGGCAGCAGCAGGAATCGGCGCTGCAGCCCGTCCTCACCCATGTCGTGGCCCTCGTGCATGAGCGCACTGGAGCAGGCGTTCCACCCGAAGTGGTGCAGCTCGTCGCCAGTGGTGGGCAGGTCGGCCCAGCCAACGACGGTGCCGTAGTCGTCGGAGTGCTGGTCAACGTCGACGACGGCGAGCGCGTCCGGGAGCGCGCCGGCCCGGTCGAAGGCGACCACGTAGGCGAGCTGCTCGGTTGGGGCGGCGATGGCCTGGGCCGGGCTCCGGTAGAAGGTCGGGTCGGTGATCGTCATCGGTCTCCCTCATAGGAAGCGGCTCACGGACCCGGGATGCGGGGGGCACGCGGGACCGAGGTGGGGCGCACTGCGCGTGGCGCTCGGGCCCTGTCACCGGGTCCCGACCCGGCTCGACGCCCGGTGGGCGCCGCCATCGTCCCGCGGTGGCCCGGTAGTGGGAAGGGCCAAGGGGCCAAGCCGAAGTCGTCGGGCGGTGCTGGTCTCTCCACCGAACTATGCACGGTCGACCCCGAGTGGGGCGTCGAACCGGCCGGGTGGTCTACCTCGGCCCACGGTCGGCAGTGCCAGTTCGGCGGGTCACCCATCCCGCCGCCCCTGCCGTTCCCTCACCGCCCGCTCGGTGGTCAGAGCCAGGCAGATCCAGCACAGAGGGCACTCCGCGTCCCCGTCATCGGGCCAGCGCCAGTCGCGGGGGTCCAGCAGGGTCACCGGGGTGAGGCACACCGCACGGCCGGTGAGGAGCCCGGCGCCGCTGACCGCGTGCAGCCGGCCGGCCGGCATGTCGACCCACTCGCCCGACCACGGCATCGAACGGATCCCGTCGGCCCCGACCGTCCACCGGCCGGACGCGGTGTGCCCGCGGCCGCCGGTCACCGCGGGTCCGCGAGGAGCGCGGGAGCCCAGGCCACCCTGTCCTCCGGAGGTTGATGGCGGCCGCGGACCGGCGCCGACGGATCATCGTGTGGGAGAACGACTGCGACGTTGCCGACATCCGTGAGCTGCCGTGGTTGGTTGCGCACACCAACACCGTGCTGCCGTGCCCCAGAGCCGCTCCAGGGCACTTGGTCCCGGCAGGGGTGCGGGGTGGCAAACCTCACGCGGCAGGCCGCCGGTCGTCGGGATGAGGTGGGCGGCGGGGACGGCAGAAACGTGGGCGGATTCCTGCGGCCTCAGTGGACGACAGAAACCCAGCGTGACTGACCATGGGCTTCCGTACGTTCTGGTGTCCGAGATGCGACTCGATACATACGCACACGGGCTACGGCTGAGGTGAGCGACCGCCATCCTCGCCAACCCGGTAGTCACCTACGCGTCCGCGTAAGCCTGCGACAGCCGTTCGACATGAGCGGGGCCTCCCGGGTGGCCA
>JAOPUS010000345.1 GCA_025963345.1 Blastococcus sp.
CGGGGGCCGGGGCGGTGGGAGCCGGGGCGCCTCCGGCCGCACCCCCACCGGCGCCTCCGGCGGCCGGTGGCGGCGTCATCCAGCCGCTGCGCGCGGCCGCTACGGAGCCCCGGTCCGAGGCGGCTGGGCCCGCTGTCGACGACGTCGTCGATCAGGTGCTCCGTCGGCTCGGCCGGGAGTTCGCCGTGTCGGCCGAGCGTCGCGGGCTCCGCGGCGGAGAACGTGGTGGGGAGCTGGGTCGATGACCCTCGCCAAGCTGACCATCTGGCCCGAGATCGGGTTGCCGGTCGTCGCCCTCTTCAATCCCCAGCAGGTGTCGATCAGCAAGAGCGCGCAGTGGCGGCGCATCGCCGTCGCCGAGAGCGACGTCATGCGCGCGCAGTTCACCCACGGTGAGCCGGCCGTGCTGAGCCTGGACCTGCTCTTCGACACCTACGAGCTCGGGCTCGACGTCCGTCGGCTCACCAGGCAGGTCGAGAAGCTGGCCACGGTGCGGGGCCACGGAAGCATCCACCGGCCGCCGGTGTGCAAGCTGGTCTGGGGCGCGCAGGGCGTGTTCTTCGAGGGCGTGCTCACCGCGGTCACCTCCACCTTCACGCTGTTCTCGCCGCTGGGCTCCCCGGTCCGCGCGCGGCTGGAGTGCACCTTCACCGAGTGGCTGTCGGCCCGGCGCGAGGCGCTCCTGCAGCACAAGCAGTCGCCCGACGTCGCCAAGACCCGTGTCGTCCGGCGTGGGGACACGCTCAGTGCCATCGCGGCGGAGGAGTACGGGGATCCGGCCGTCTGGCGGCCCATCGCGCGGGCCAACGGAATCGTCGACCCCCGGCGGCTGCCGGCCGGGCAGGTGCTCACCATCCCCGTCCTCCAGCCCGCCGGCGGTGCGCCGTGACCAGCCCGGAGAGCGGCGCCGCGGGTGGCTCTGTCGGTGGACTGTCCGGCAGTCTGGCGGCCGGCCTGGCCGCGGGTCTGCTGGGCGGTCTGCCCGGCGGCCCGGCGGCCGGCGGCGCCGCGGTCGGGACCTACCGGCCCACGCCCGCGTTCGCGCTGCGGGTCGGCGGCCTGCCGCTGCCGCCCGAGGTCGCGGCCGACGTGATCTCGGTCAGCGCGTTCCAGGACGTCGGCCTCCCGGGGATGTTCGCCGTCCGGCTGATCGACTGGAACCCCGACCGGCGGGCGACGACCTGGTCCGACGGCCCGCCCTTCGAACCGGGGGCTCCTGTCGAGGTACTCCTGGGTTACGTCGGGGCGTTGACCTCCGTGCTCATCGGGGAGATCACCGGGCTCGAGTTGGAGATCGACGGCGACCAGCCGCCCACGGTGCTCGTGCGCGGCTACGACCGCAGGCACCGGCTGATGCGGGGTCAGCTCACCCGCACCTACGTGGGCGTCACCGACAGCGACATCGCCCGGCGGATCGGTGCCGAGCGCGGGCTCGCGGTGACGGCGACCAGCACGACGGTGCGCAGCGCACACGTGTTCCAGCACAACCAGACCGACCTGGAGTTCCTCACCCAGCGGGCCCGGCGGATCGGCTACGAGGTCGGCATCGACGACCGCACGCTGTTGTTCCGCCCGCGACAGCGCCCGCAGGTGGCCACCGCCGTCCTCCGCCGGGACGCCGACCTGGTGTCCTTCGCCCCGCGACTGACCACCATGGGACAGACCAGCGGCGTGGTCGTCCAGGGCTGGGACCCCGGGCAGCCCGACGAGCAACTGCGGGCCGTCGTCGGCACGGACGATCCCAGTGCCCGAGGCGCCGGGTCCGCCGATCCGCGTACTGCGGGCGCCCTCGAGGTCGGAAACCGGACGCTGGTCCGGCCGCTCGCCGATCGTGCCGATGCCGAGGCGATGGCCGGCGCACTGGCCGACAGCAGCCGGCCGTGGCGGATCACCGGGCCGGGCACGTGCATCGGCCGCCCGGACGTACGGGCGGGCGAGCTGGTCCGGATCGAGGGACTGGGCAACAGGTTCTCGGGGGACTACGCCGTCACCTCGGCGACGCACATCTTCTCCCCATCGATGGGTTACCGCACGGACTTCCAGGTGGAGAGGCGGTTCCCGTGAACGAACTCGACGAACTCCTGCCGTCCCCGGGCAGCGACACCCCGTTGCCGGGCGTCGCGATCGGTGTCGTCACCAGCAACGCGGACCCCGAGCACCTCGGGAGGGTGAAGGTCCGCTTTCCCGCGGTGTCGGAGACCGTCGAGAGCACGTGGGCGCCGGTGATGACGCCGATGGCCGGGAACGAGCGCGGCCTGCAGATGCTGCCCGAGGCGGGAGACACCGTCGTGGTGGCGTTCGAACAGGGCGACGTGAACCGGCCATTCGTCCTCGGTGGCTTCTGGAACGCGGCCCAGCACCCCCCGGAGGGCGACAGTGCCGGCAACGCCGTCCGGCTGATCCGCTCGCGCAGCGGGCACGCCATCCGGCTCGACGACACCGACGGCGCCGAGCTCATCCAGATCGTCGACAAGAGCGGCAAGAACACCATCACGATCGACACCGCGACGAACAAGATCACCGTGCGCGCTGCCGGTCCGATCACCGTTGCCGCCGACGGCGATCTCGAGCTCACGGCCACGGGCGACCTGAAGCTCGAGGGCCGGCAGGTGAAGGTCGCCGCGAACCTGAAGCTCTCCCTGTCCGGCCAGCAAGGCGCCGAACTCACCAGCACCGGGCCGCTCGCCGTGCGGGGATCGACCGTCGACATCAACTAGCCACAGCCGTCAGCCACCCGACACGAGGACCGGAGGTATCCCCATGGGCCGGCCCGCCGCCGCGCAGGGCGACCTGGTGACCGCCAGCGACACGCATCTCGTGGTCATCTCTCAGGTCCCGACGCCCACCCCGCTGCCGTTCAGTGGCGCGCTGTCCGACGGCCTGAGCCCGAATGTGCGCATCGGGGGCCGGGCCGCCGCGGTGGTCGGCAGCGGGGCGCACAACCAGCCCCCCCACATCCCGCCCGGCGGGACCTTCAGCCGGCCACCCACCAACATGGCCACGGTGCAGTCGGGCAGCACGACCGTGCGGATCAGCGGGAGGTTCGCGGCCAGGGCAGGCGACCCGGCCCTGACCTGCAACGACCCGGTGGACGCGCCGGTCGGCACCGTCGTCGCCGTCGGCCCGGTGCGGATCGGCTGACATGGCGGGAGAGTTCCTGGGCCGGGGATGGGCCTTTCCGATCGCACTGGACGAGCGCGGCGCCATCGCCGGGACCGCCCTCGAGGACGCCGTCCGTCAGGCGATCTGGGTGGTGCTGTCGACCGCACCCGGCGAGCGGGTCATGCGCCCCACGTTCGGCGCCGGCCTCGCCGACCTGGTCTTCGCGCCGAACACGCCGGCCACCCACGGTCTCGTGGCCAGCGCCGTCCGGGATGCCCTGGTGGAGTGGGAGCCGCGCATCGACGTCCTCGACGTGGCCGTCACCGCCGATCCCGGGCAGCCCACGCGGCTCCTGGTCGAGGTGGACTACTCGGTCCGGGCGACCAACAGCCGGTTCAACCTGGTGTATCCCTTCTACCTCCAGCAGCCGGCGTGACCCGGCCCGCGCCCCCGGTCGACCCGCGGGGCTACGCCGACCTGGTGGCCGACACCACGCGGCTGGCACAACTGCTGTCGCCGTGGCGCCCACCAGAGGGCGGCGCCGACCTCGGCGGTGCGCTGATCGCGCTCTTCGCCGGTATGGCCGAACAGGTGCTGCAGCGGCTCAACGCCGTCCCGGAGCGGGACTTCCTCGCCTTCCTCGAGCTTCTGGGGGTGGAGCCCCTCCCTCCCCGGGCGGCGCAGGTGCCGCTGACCTTCAGCCCGCCGGCCGGTAGCGCCACCCCCGGGATCGTGCCCGGCGGAACCCCGGTCGCAGCCCCGGGACAGCCGCCGGTCCGGTTCTTCACCGAGCGCGATCTGGTGGTGAGCCCCGCCGTCCTGACCGCCGCCGTGGTGCTGGACGCGGTGGCCGACCGTCGCGCCGACGTCACGGCCGCGGCGACCGGTGCATCCGACCAGGCATGGCCTGCGTTCGCCGGCAACTCCCTCGTCCCGCACGCGCTGCACGTCGCCCACGACGGGTTCGCGCTCCTGCCGCGCCCCCGGGCACTCGGCGTGACCGTCACATTCGCCGACGCCGCGGCCCGGGACGCCTTCGCGGCGGCGTCCCCGGAATGGGAGCGCTGGGACGGGGCGGCGTGGCGGCCGGTGCCGCCGGTCGACCGCTCGCCCACCGGCGACACCGGCTGGGCGGTCTCCTTCGGGGACATCGACGTACCCGAGCCGGTCCAGGTGGCCGGCCGTACCGCCCGGTGGCTGCGCGCGCGGCTCACGGGCGCTCTCGGCACCGTGCCCGGGGTGGACCGGGCCATGGTCCTGGGCGTCACGGTCACGGCGGACGTCCCCGTCGCGGCGCCGACCGCGCCCACCGCTGCCTTCAGCGGCGCAGTGCCGATGGACCTCGCCGGGGATGCCTTCCCGTTCGGGGAGCAGCCCAGGTTCACCGACACCTTCACGCTCGGCAGCGACGTCCTCGGCCGCGCCGGCGCCGAGGCGACCCTGAACGTGACGATCAGCGACGGCCTGCCCGTACCACCCGCGGCGTCCCCCGAGCTGGTCCTCGTGTGGGAGGTCGGCGGCGCCGACGGCTGGGTGCCGATCGGCAGCTCCGGTCCCGGTGCGCCGACACCGCGCGGCGGCGAGTTCACCGACGGCACGTCGGCGCTGACCGCCACCGGGACCCTCCGGTTCACGGTTCCGCCCACGAGCGGCCCCGTCGTCCTCAACGGCGTGAGCGGGTGGTGGCTGCGGGCGAGGATCGCGGCGGGCAACTATGGCCACGGAGCGAGCTACCAGGTCGCCGCGGATCCCCGTCAGCCTCCCGTCCTCGTCCCGGCCACGTATGCGCCCCCGGCCGTGTCCGGGCTGCTGGTCGGCTGGCGGTTCCACGGGGTGGAACCCGGCCAGGCTGTGGCCACGCTCGACGGCGACGACGCCGAGGACCGCACCGGCGTCACCGCGCCCTTCCCGGCGTTCCACGCGGTTCCGGGGGACCGCCCGGCGCTGCACCTGGGCTTCGACCGGCCGTTCCCGAACCGGCCGGTGCTGCTGCACGTGCAGGTCGACGCCGCCGCTGCCGATCCCGGTGGTGGGGCGATCGCGGCTCCGCTGATCTGGGAGTACACCGGTGCCTCGGGCTGGGCCGACGTCGGGGCGGTCGACGAGACCCGCGGACTGAGCCGGTCGGGGCCGGTCGGCTTCCTCGGCCCCGCGGACCTGGTGCCGACGACGCTGTTCGGGCGCACCTTGTGCTGGCTACGCGTGCGCCCCGCGGTCGCCGGGCCGGTTCCCTCCCCGCGGCTGCGCCGGATCCTGCTCAACACCGTGCCGGCGAGCGCCGCCGTGCCCGCGACCGACGAGATCCTCGGCGTCAGTGACGGGGCGGCCGGCCAGCGCCTCCGGACGACCCGTACGCCGGTGCTGGACGGGGAGCGGGTCGAGGTGTTGACGGCGGGGGAGTGGCGGCCCTGGGAACGGACCCCGGACTTCGCCGCCTCCGGGCCGCTCGATCGGCACTACGTACTGGACCGGGAGCTCGGGCAGGTGCTCTTCGGCGACGGACGCCACGGCGCCGTCCCGCCCACGGGGAGCACGGTGCGGGCGACCTACCGTTCGGGCGGCGGCAGCGCGGGGAACCAGCCTGCGGGCGCCGTGACCCAGCTGGAGGTCGCGCTCGCCGGCGTGGACCGGGTCGTCAACCACGAGCCGGCCGCCGGAGGTGCCGACACGGAGCCGGTCGAGCGGGTACGGATCCGCGGGCCGGTCGCGCTGCGCCACGGCGGCCGCGCCGTGGCCGCCGAGGACTACCCCGACCTCGCCGTGGCCGCCTCGCCCGACGTGGCGCGCGCAGTGGCCGTCCCCGTCCCGGTCAACCCCCTGGACGTGCCGTGGATCATCCCGGTGCCCGTCGCCCACGGCGGGGGTGGCCATGGGCCGGTCGGTGCCCCGGAGCTCGCGGGCGGCTCGGTGCTCTGCACCGCCCCGGCGGGGGACGTCGCCACCCATCGGCCGCCGGCGGCCGGGCGGGTGGCCGTGGTCGTGGTCCCTGAGTCCGACGACCCCCGGCCGACGCCCAGCCAGCAGCTGCTGGACGAGGTGGCGGACGGCCTGCGGCTGCGCTGCCCGGCGGTGCTGGGAGGCAGCGGCCTGACGGTGACGGGTCCCGAATGGATCGAGCTGACGGTGCGGGTCAGCGTGGCGGCGAGCGACCTGGGCGCGGCGGGTTCGCTGCCCGGTGCGGTCGACACGGCGCTGAACCGGTACCTGCACCCTCTCCACGGCGGGCCCGAGGACACCGGCTGGGTGTTCGGCCGGGCGCCGCACCGCTCGGACCTGCTCGCTCTCCTGAACGCCCTCCCGGGGATCGACCACGTCGTCGCCCTGGACATGCAGGAGAATCCGTCCCGCACCGGGCTCGACCGCGAGCAGCTGGCCCGGACACTGGTCTGGTCGGGGCGGCACACGGTGACCGTCGTCCCGGCGGGGGAGACGCCATGACCCGCCTCCGGCCTGTCCTCGACGACGTCACCTACGCCGACCTGGTCGCGCAGGCCCGGCTCAAGATCCCGGCGCTCGCGCCCGACTGGACGGACCACAACCCCGGCGACCCCGGGATCACGCTCGTCGAGCTGTTCGCCTGGCTGGCCGAGATGCTCGTGTACCAGGCCGACCAGTTGCCGCCCGACCGCACCGATGAGTTCCTCACGCTGCTCAACGGGCCGGGCTGGACCCGCACCACCGACCTCGACACGGCAGTGCGCGACACCCTCGCGTCGCTGCGCGGTCCGGGGCGGGCAGTCACGGCGGACGACGTCGTCCGCCTGCTGATCGAAGTCTGGTCGGCCGAGGACGCGTCACGGACGCCGCTGCGCCGCGCCCACGGCGTGGCCGGGCGCGACCTGGCCGCGGCGCCGGCCGGGGACGTGGCGGCACCGGGACACCTGAGCATCGTCATCGTCCCGGAGCCGGCACCCGACGGTGGTGGCCTGCCGGTCGCGACGCCGGAACTGTGCGCGGCGGTGCTCGAGTGGCTGGAGCCGCGCCGGCTGCTCGGCGTCCGGCACCACGTGGTCCCCCCGGTCTACGTGCCGGTCAGGCTGACCGCGCGCCTCGTGATCCGCGAGGACTACGCCCCGGCGACGGTGGCCCGCAGCGGGGTGCTGACCGACGACGCCATCGCGCGCGAGGTGGGCCGGCAGGGGGCGGCCGCCGTGGCCGCGTACCTGCACCCGCTGACCGGCGGGGCCGACGGGACGGGTTGGCCGTTCGGGCGGGACGTGCACGCCTCGGAGATCTACGCCGTCCTGGACCGGCTACCCGGGGTGGACTTCGTCGACGGGCTGCGCTTCGTCGCCCCACCGCCCGACCGGCAGATCATCGCCGGCGGTGACGTCGTGGGCGTACGGCTGGCGTCGCACGAGCTGGTCGAGGTCACCGCGGTCGACAGCGGCGGGCACCCGGGCCAGCTGCAGGTGACGTGGTCCCGGATGGCGGGGGGCGCGCCATGACCGCGCCGGCCGGGGCACCCCGTCCGGGGACGTCGCCTGCCGGACCACCGGCCCCGGGCAGCAGCTACCTCGATGCGCTGCCCGCCGTCTACCGGGAGGCAGACGACGCCGGCGACCGGTTCCTCGGCCGGTTCCTGCTGGCCTTCGAGCACGTGCTGCACGGCCTCGGCGACGCCGACGTCGCCGGGTTCCCGCGCGGGCTGGGCGAACAACTGACGGACGCCGGGCGGTACCTGGACCCGTCCCGCACGCCGCACGAGTTCCTCGACTGGCTCGCCGGCTGGGTCGCCCTCAGCCTGGCCGAGGACTGGACGGAGGACGAGCAGCGCCGCTTCCTCGCCCGAGCCGTCCCGCTGTACCGGTTGCGCGGCACCGCACGTGGCCTGACGGAGCTGCTGCGGGCCTACACCGGCGACCTACCCGTCACGGTCTATGAGTTCGACAACGTGCCGCACTACTTCCAGGTCGAGCTGACCCTCGGGCTGAGCCTGCGCGACCCCGACTTCGAGGCCCGCAAGCAGCGCCGTCAGCGCACCGCGATGGCGATCATCGACCAGCAGAAGCCGGCGCACACCTTCTACGCCTTCCGCTTCCGAGACGTGCCGACCATGCAGATCGGCGTCCACTCGACCGTCGGCATCGACACGGTGCTCGGCTCGGTCGCCGACCCAGGAAAGGCCGGATGATCCCGATGGCCGACTACACCGAGCCCGACTACGTCGACCGGCGGCTGCGGTACTTCGACGGGCAGTTCCTGCGGGAGCAGGACTTCATCGACGAGCAGCGCTACCACCTGGACCGCGAGCGGCGGCTGGCGCGTGTGGCCCACACGCCCGGCATCGTGGAAGGCCTGGCCGTCACGGCCGTGCCGAACGCGCCGAAGGTCACCGTTGCCCCCGGTACCGCGATCGACGGGCTCGGCCGGCTCCTCGTGCGCGTCGACGCCGGAGAGCCGCTGGACCTCACCGACCTGGTCAACCACGACAGTGACGTCACGGTCGTCGTCGCACTGACCTACAGCAGGGAGGAGGCCGACGCTCCGCAGGGCGGGGCCAGCCCCCGGTGGAGGGAGCATCCGCGGGTCGTCCGATGGCTCGCGGGCGCAGCGGACGCGCCGCCCGAGAGCACCACCGTTCGGCTGGCTCGGGTCACGCTGCCGCACCCCGACGGGACGGCCGGCGTCGACCCCGGATGGGCGCCGCCGATGAGCGGGCTCGGCGTCCGCGGAGCCCTCGACGTCCGCGGGGCGCTCGGTGTCGCCGGGGTGGCCTCGTTCCCCGGCGGCATCGCCGGTGGCGCGGGGACCGGCGGTGAGGAGCCGCCACCGCTGAGCGTGCGCAGCCGGCTCCAGGTCACCGGGGAGCCCACGTTCGACAGCACCACGCGCGTCGACCTGGTCAACGGGTCCGACGACTTCGGTCGCACCAACCTCGTCCTCACCGGTCGCTTCCAGGACGGCAACGACGGGTGGAACTTCGGGAGCGCCGCACGCAACTCGATCGTCTTCGCCCGGAACGCCGCCGCGAGCCGGCAGGCGGTGGGCGCGATCGGCGACGAGCAGGTGTCGCTTCAGATGGAGGGGAACTCCCGCAGCCTCGGGATCCTGACGCGGACGCGCGGGAGCGACCCGGCGATGACCATCGCCCAGGAAGGCACGGTCCACCTGGGCAGTGCCGATCGGCGGGCGAACCTGCAGGTCCAGGGCGAGGTCGACGTCTCGCTGGATCTCACCATCCTGGGGGGCCTGGCCTCCGGGGAGGTCGGCCAGTGGTCCACGCTCGTGTTCTCGGGCTCCCAGTGGGTCCGGATCACCATCGGCCCGAGATCCCCGCACAACATCATCGTCGTGCGCCGACGGGCCGGCGTCATCCTTGAAGGCCAGGTGTTCGTGCCCTCGGGCACGGAAGGCGAGTGGGTCGGCCGGTACACCTTCCACGATCCGGCGAACCGCGCCGTCGGGGTGATGACCCCCCTCCTGCCGGGCACTCCGATGAGGGCCAACGCCCAGCTGGCCTCCCTGCCGGCGGGGGCGAACCCCGTCGTGCTCTATCTCGAGGTCCATCACGCCACGACCTTGGAAGGCTGACGGTGGATCTCCGTGCGCAGCTGGAACAGCGGCTGGCGGCGCTCCACGAGGAACTCGCCGCCGGTCGCCGGCTGCTCGCGGACCTGCAGGCGCGCCAGGCCGAGGTGGTCGACACCCTGCTACGGATCGACGGGGCGATCAGCGTGCTGGAGGAGGAGCTGGCGGCTGCGCCGGGGGTGGAGCCGGAGGTCAGGCCTTCGTGACGGCGTCGGCGAGGACGGCGAGGGTGAGCTCGATCTGCCACTCCCGGGCACCGCCGGCCCGCAGCGTCTCGGCGACCGTCGAGGCCTCTCGCGGCTCCGGTGGACTCCACATGATCCGGCGGACGAGGTCGGGGGAGAGGATGTTCTCCACCGGGATCGAGTGCTTCTCCGAGAGCTCGGTCAGCCCTGCCCGCGCGGCCTGCAGGCGGGTCGCGGCCGCGGGGTCGCGGTCGGACCAGCGGTTCACCGGCGGCGGACCCTCACCCGGCTTGCTGTGCAGCGGCAGCTCGGCCTCGGGGACGGCGCGACCGCGGGCCAGGGCGCTGAACCAGGTGGCCACCAGCCTGCGGTTGGCGCGGCCGCGGAAGACCGGCAGCTCCAGCAGCGCGCCCTCGTTCGCAGGGTCGGCCTGGACGGCGGAGACCATCGCGGAGTCCGGCAGCACCCGCCCGGGGGCGACGTCCCGCTTGCGCGCCATGTCGTCGCGGGCCTGCCACAGCGACCGGAGCATGCCCAGCTGACGGCGGCTGCGCAGACCGTGGACCCCGGAGGTGCGCCGCCACGGGTCGGTCTTGGGCGCCGGGGGACCGGCGGCGAGGATCGCCTCGAACTCCTGGCGGGCCCAGTCGGTCTTGCCCTGCTCCTCGAGGATCGCGGCCAGCGCGTCGCGCAGGTCCACGAGCACCTCGACGTCGAGCGCGGCGTAGACCAGCCACTCCTCGGGCAGCGGCCGGGTGCTCCAGTCGGCGGCGGAGTGCCCCTTCTGCAGGGAGAACCCGAGCAGCGACTCGACGACCGCGCCGAGGCCGACCCGGGGCAGCCCGGCCAGCCGGGCGGCCAGCTCGGTGTCGAAGATCCGCTTCGGGACGAGGCCGATCTCGGCGAGGCAGGGGAGGTCCTGGTTGGCCGCGTGCAGCACCCACTCCGCGTCGCCGATCGCGTCCTGGATCACCGAGAGGTCGGGCAGGGGGACGGGATCGATCAGGCCGGTGCCCGAGCCGTTGCGGCGGATCTGCACGAGGTAGGCGCGCTGGCCGTAGCGGTAGCCGGAGGCGCGCTCGGCGTCGACGGCGACCGGGCCGGTGCCGGATCGCAGCGCCTCGGCGTACTCGACCAGCTGGGTAGAGGTCTCGATGACCGGTGGCAACCCGTCGCGGGGGGCGAGGAGCGGGGTCGCCTCAGGGGCGGCGTCCTGCGTGGTCTCCGCTGCCGCGTCCTGTTCCGGGCGGGGAGTGGGCTCGGTGCTCAGTTGCCGTCCACCTTCTTGCCGGTCCTCGTCGGTCGGGCCGCCGGGCCCCGGCCTGCCGCCGTGCGGGCGCACGGGACTCGGGATGGGGGATCGCCGGCTCAGCGGGCTGACGCCCGGCTGGCAGTACCGATGTTAGAGAGTCTCGCTGCCGCTCCGGTCGGAGGGACCCAGCAGGTGCACTCCGGGCGGCGGCAGACCGGCTGCGTTGCCGAGGACGTCCAGCCATGCCGACAGATGCCGGTCCAGGTCGGTGTCCTCCGCGGTCCAGGAGGCGCGCATCTCGACGTCGACGGTGTGCTCGGGTCCGGCGAGGTCACCGAACCGGGTGGAGGCGGTGCGGGTGACCGTGCCGCCGACGTTGTGGTGGGCCGCCCCGGCGTCGGTCAGAGCGTCGGTGAGCCAGCTCCACGCGACCTCGGAGAACATGGCGTCGTCCACGAGTTCCTCGTCCGTGGCGGCCGACAGGTAGCCCACGCAGCGGGTGGTGCCGTTCCAGGCCTCGTGCCCGTCGGGGTCGAACAGCACGATGAACCGGGCGCTGGCGATCTCGAGGTCGTCGTCCTCGTCCGTGCCGGGCTCGGCGACCCGCGCGCCGACGGCATGCGCCCATGGGGCGAGGCGCTGCGGGGCGGGGATGTGCTCGAGGACGATCTCCGGCCTGGCCCGGACCCCGGCCAGGGCCTCGAGGGCGGCCCGGAACGCGGCCGGGGGTTCGTCCCCGCCCGTGTCCCTGCCTCGGTCCCCGGCGCTGGGCAGGCTGGTGGGCTCCACGTGCGCAGGGTAGGCCGCCGACTAGCACACCGCGCCCGACGCGCCGCACGTATGCCGGACGCGTGTCGCCGCACGGCGCTCCGGCCATCCGCGGCCGTCTGGGAGGATCGGCAGTCGTGAGTGCCGCCCCCGACCCACTCCGGTCGGCTTCCCCTGCCGATTCCGGCCCCGCCGACTCGGATCTCGTCCGCGCCGCACGTGGTCTGCCGGTGAGCCGGACGCCGGTCTGGTTCATGCGCCAGGCCGGCCGGTCGCTGCCGGAGTACCGGGCCCTGCGTGCCGGGACGGCGATGCTGGAGGCCTGCCAGGACCCCGACCTGGTCACCGAGATCACCCTCCAGCCGGTCCGCCGGCACGGTGTCGATGCGGCGATTCTCTTCTCCGACATCGTGCTGCCGCTGGTCGTGGCCGGCGTCGACATCGAGATCAAGCCCGGCGTCGGACCGGTCGTGGCCTCCCCGCTCCGGTCGGTGGCCGACGTCGACGCGCTGCCGCCGCTGGAGCCCGAGCGGCTGGCGTTCCTGCAGACGGCGGTCCGGCAGCTCGTCGCCGAGCTCGGGGCCACGCCGCTGATCGGCTTCGCCGGGGCGCCCTTCACCCTCGCGACCTACCTGATCGAGGGCGGCCCCTCCAAGGAGCACGCCCGCACCAAGGCCTTCATGTACGCCGAGCCCGAGGCCTGGGGCCGGCTGCTCGAGCGGCTGGCCGTGTCCGCGGCGACGTTCCTGCGGGCCCAGGTGGACGCCGGTGCATCGGCCGTCCAGCTGTTCGACTCCTGGGCCGGGGTCCTGTCGGCCGCCGACTACGCCGAGCGCGTGCTGCCGCACTCGCGGGCGGTCTTCGACGGGCTCGGCGGCCGCGACGTCCCGCGCATCCACTTCGGGGTCGGCACCGGTGAGCTGCTCCCGCTGATCGGCGACGCCGGCGCCGATGTCGTCGGGGTCGACTGGCGGCTGCCGCTGGACGAGGCCGCCCGCCGGGTCGGGCCGGCCCGCTCGCTGCAGGGCAACCTCGACCCCGCCGTCCTGCTGGCCGACCGCGCGACCGTCGACCGCGAGGTGCGCCGGGTGGTCGAGCAGGGCCGCGCCGCCCGGGGGCACATCTTCAACCTCGGCCACGGCGTGCTGCCCGACACCGACCCCGGCGTGCTGACCCACGTCGCCGACCTGGTGCACGAGCTCACCGCACGATGACCTCGCCCCGCCGGCTGGTCGTCGTCGGGGCCGGGATCACCGGCCTCGCGGCCGCCTTCGAGTGGCGGCGGCGCCGTCCGGACGACGAGATCGTCGTCCTGGAGGCCGGTGACCGGATCGGCGGCAAGCTGCACCGGATCGAGCTGGCCGGCCACTGGTACGACACCGGCCCCGAGGCCGTCCTCGCCCGCGTCCCCGAGGCGGTGCGCCTGATAGAGGACCTCGGACTGGGTGACCGACTGGTGGCCCCGGCGACGACGCAGGCATCCGTCGTCCTGCCCGACGGGCGGCACCCGCTCCCGGCCGGAACCGTCCTGGGTGTCCCGGCTTCCGCCGACGGGCTCGACGGATTCCTCTCCGCGGACGGCGTCGCGCGGGTTCGGGCGGAGGCCGCCCTGCCGCCGCTGCGGCTCGAGGGCGACGTCGCCGTCGGGACGCTGCTGCGCGAACGTCTCGGCGACGAGGTGGTCGACCGGCTGGTCGAGCCGCTGCTCGGTGGCGTCTACGCCGGCCGGGCCGACGAGCTCTCGCTCGCGGCGACGATGCCGGCCCTGGCCGCGCACCTCCCGGCGGCCGGTTCCGTGCTGGGCGCCGCGGCCGCGTCCCGCGATGCCGGTGCCCGCAGCCGCGGCGACGTCGACGGGCCGGTGTTCGCCACCGTGCGGGACGGCATCGGGGGGCTGCCGGAGGCGTTGGTGGCGTCCTCGGGCGCCATCGTTCGACTGCGCACGCCGGCGCACGGTCTCCGCCGGACGGCGACCGGCTTCGAGCTCTCGATCGGCCCGGTCGCGGCGCCGGAACTGCTCACCGCGGACGTCGTCCTGGTCACGGCGCCGGCGGCCAAGGCTGCCCGGCTGCTGGCCGAGGTGGCGCCGGAGGCGGTCGAGCCGCTGCAGGGGATCCCGTACGCGTCGATGGCGGTCGTCGCGATGGCGTTCCCGGCCCAGGACGTCGCCGCCGGGTCGGGGCTGCTCGTGCCGCCGGTGACGGGGCGGCTGGTCAAGGGCGTCACGGTGTCGTCGGCCAAGTGGCCGCACCTGGCCGGGGACGCGCTGCTGGTCCGCTCCTCGGTGGGCCGGTTCCGGGACGAGTCCCAGCTCCAGCGTTCCGACGACGACCTCACCGCCGCCGTCGTCGCCGACGTCGCCGACCTGCTGGACCTGGAGCGGCGCCAGCCGCTGGAGACCCGGCTGGTGCGCTGGGGCGGGGGGCTGCCGCAGTACCTGGTCGGGCACCCGGCGCGGGTCGCGGCGATCCGGGCGGCGGTGGCCGGGGTGCCGGGCCTGGCGATCGCAGGTGCGGCATTCGAGGGCGTCGGCGTCCCGGCCTGCATCCGCGACGCCCACCGCGCGGTCGACTCCCTGCTCTGAGCAGCCGGCGAGGCGCCACTGTGCACGTATCCACCTCTCACCGCGCTCGAGACGTGGATACGTCCACAACCGGCGGTCACGCCTCGGCGGACGTCAGGCTCGATGATCGCGGGACCCACGGCTCGGGGGCGACGACGGCGCGGGACACTGGGGGCATGAGCGAGGAGCAGACCGACGAGCAGGCGCGCAGCATCGGCAAGCGGGCGAACGAGTTGAACGCCTCCATCCGGTACACGATGTGGTCGGTGTTCAAGCTGGCCCGCCCGCTCGGCGAGGATCAGCGGGCCGCGGCCGCCGACGAGGCGAGCGCGCTGCTCGACGAGCTCGCCGGCAAGGACGTCGTCGTCCGCGGGGTCTACGACGTCGCCGGCCTGCGGGCCGACGCCGACGTCATGGTCTGGTGGCACGCCGAGACGCCCGAGGCGCTGCAGGAGGCCTACACCCGGCTGCGCCGCACGACGCTGGGCCGACACCTGGATCCGGTGTGGTCACAGATGGCGCTGCACCGGCCGGCCGAGTTCAACCGCAGCCACATCCCGGCGTTCCTCGCCGACGAGGAGCCGCGGCGCTATGTCTGCGTCTACCCCTTCGTGCGCTCCTACGAGTGGTACCTGCTGCCCGACGAGGAGCGCCGGTTCATGCTCGCCGAGCACGGGAAGATGGCGCGCAACTACCCGGACGTCCGGGCCAACACCGTCGCCTCGTTCGCCCTCGGCGACTACGAGTGGATGCTCGCGTTCGAGGCCGACGAACTGCACCGCATCGTCGACCTCATGCGCGAGCTGCGCGCCTCGACGGCGCGGCGGCACGTCCGCGAGGAGGTGCCGTTCTACACCGGCGTCCGGAAGTCGATCGCCGAGATCGTCGCCGATCTGGCCTGACCCGCCCCGCTTCTGGGGCGCTGTTCTTGCTCCTGGAGGACTGCAGGACTCCAGGAGCGCGAACAACACTCCAGAAGGTGGTCAGCCCTCGGCCGGGGCGAGCCGGATGCTGACGCTGTTGATGCAGTAGCGGTCGCCGGTAGGGGTCTGGGGCGCGTCGTCGAAGAGGTGTCCCATGTGGCTGTGGCAGGTGCCGCAGAGCACCTCGGTGCGGAGCATCCCGTGGCTGCGGTCCTCACGGAGGACGACGTTGTCAGCCGCGGCGGCCTCGTAGAACGACGGCCACCCGCAGTGCGAGTCGAACTTGGTCTCCGACCGGAACAGCTCGGCGCCGCATGCACGGCACTCGTAGACGCCGACGGTCTTGGTGTCGACGTACTCACCGGTCCAGGCACGCTCGGTGCCGGCCTGACGGAGCACCGCGTACTCCTCGGGCGACAGCTGCGCGCGCCACTCCTCGTCGGTCCTGCTGACGGACGGCTGCTTCTCCGCGGACGTGGTCATGTCCCAACGGTACGGCGGCCGCGCCACCCGGATCAGCTCCGGGCGACGCGGCCGCCGCATGCGTCAGGGCGTCAGGATCAGCGGCCCGTGGTGAGGAACCGCAGGAGCCGCAGCAGCACGTCCTGGTACACCGGCCGCAGCGTGAACGAGGTGACCGCCTTCTCGCCGTCAGCCGCGGTCACGTCGACCGGGTGGCTGCCCTGCGCCAGCAGGACCGGAACGGTGAAAGAGATGCTCACCGCGCCGGTCGCGTCGGCGACCCCGGTGCCGAGCACGGTGCCGTTGTGCGAGGGCAGGGTCCCCGTCACCGTCGTCCCGGCATCGAACCCGGTGCCCGTGACCGTGACCGTGTCGCCCCGCAGGGGCGTGGGGTCGGCGATCGCCGCCGTGGCTGGGATCTCGGTGGTCAGACCGAACACCGTCGGGTTGTGGTCGCTCGCCCGGTAGGCGTAGGGGGCGTAGAGGCCCTCGTAGCCGTCGTACTCATAGGCGAAGCTCTCCACCGCGTTGATGTCCCACACGGCCAGGCCGGTCGACTTCGTCCGCACGGACGGCGAGGCGAACACGTGGTCGAGGGAGCCGGAGCCACCGGCGAACACGTAGCTGTACTGGCCGTCGGCCAGCACCGGACCCATGTCGGTGTAGCCGGCGTTCGTGACGACGTCGATCGGGTCCTCGTACCGGTAGGCGTTGAAGTCGCCGGTCAGCAGGACGTCCTGGTCACCGGAGTCCCGCTTCACCGTCTCCGCGAAGGCGACGAGCGCCTGGGCCTGGGCTATCCGGTCGCCGTTGCAGTTGCCTGCCCCGCCGGCCGAGGTGTCGTTGCCCGTGGCGCAGGCGCTGCCCTTGGACTTCAGGTGGTTGGCGATGATCGAGAACGTCTCGTCCCCTGCCCGGAAGGTCTGGGCGATGGGGGAGCGGGCGTTGTCGAACGCGGTCAGGTCCGCGGGCACCGACGGAGCGCCGACGGCGGTCACCCGGTCGGTCCGGTAGACGATCGCGTTGGTGATGACGTCGGTGTCCTCATGGGCCTCGACGTAGCTCCAGTCGTGCCCGTCGGCCTGCTCGATGGCCGCGAGCAGCGTCTCCACCGCGCGGTACGGGCTGTCCGGCGTCAGCACCGCGGAGTTCTCGATCTCGTGCAGCGTGATGACGTCGGCGTCGAGAGTCGTGATCGCGGTGACGATCTTCGCCTGCTGCTGAGCCAGCTCGGCGGCGTCGGCGGCGCCACGGGCGTCGTCGCCGAACTCCGACGGGAAGTCGACGAAGTAGTTCAGCACGTTGAAGTCCGCGATCCGGAGGTCGCCACCCACGGCCGCCGGGGCGCCCGGGCGCGGGTTGGTCGCGTCGAACGTGCTGCCCACGGCAGAGCCGTCCGCCGGCTGCAGGCGCCAGGCGCCGAACGCGTAGTGCAGGACGACGGGCTCCAGGACGGCGGTGTCGCCGACACGAATCGGGTCCTCCACCTCCAGGTACGGCGGCTCCAGGAGCGGCTTCCCGAACGGCGACAGGTCAGTGCTCCGACCGTCATCAAGGATGATCGAACGCAGCTCGTTCTGCTCCGCCACGGACTGCGACGCGGGGCCGGGGTCGGCTGCCTCCGTGGGACTGATCAGCCGGCCGCCCTGGGAGAGCAGCAGCTCGCCGTAGTTGGTCAGGTTGAAGACCTCGGTGACCGTGAGCGGCTCGGTGGGAGCGACGAGCATGCTCTCCACGGCCTCCTTGGCGTCGTCGTCGGACGGCAGGGCCAGGGCTGCCGGGGTGGGCAGCGCTGCGGTCCCACAGAGCGTGACAGCCGCGTTCGTCAGCTCGGTGAGCGAGCGGGGGTCGGAGTTGTTGGTGCCGCGGAACTCGGTCACCGTGCCGCGCACGGCGACCACGTCGCCGAGGGCCAGCGCGGGGAGGTTGCTGCCGTAGACGAATACGCCGTCCGAAGTGGCGGTGAGGGCGTCACCCGAGTCCTGGACGAAGACGCCGCTCAGTCCGTCCTGGACGTCACCGACGACGGTGCCCTTCACGACGACGGTGGAGCCGGCCACCGGGCTGGTGTCCGTCGTCCCCTGCACCGAGCCGATGGCGACGATCGGCGTTCCACACGTCGGTGGCTCGGGCGCATTCGGGTCCACCGGCGGCGGCGGGGGCGGAGGGGTCTCGCCCGTGGAGTTCGTGGGCGTGGGTGCCCCCACCGTGAAGTCGGCGGCGTTGTTGTCACTGTCCGGGGCGTTCGTGCGCGACGCCGACGTGGTGCCGGAGAGGGTCGCCGTCGGCGTGCCCTCGCCGCCCGCCGTCGACGGGCCGTAACCAAGGATGTCGACGACATCGGGCTTGCCCACGCAGGCCGTGCCGCAGGTGAGCGCCGTCGCAGTGCTGGCCAGGGCGACCTTGCCCGACGTTCCGCTCATGGCGAGGCTGCCCGTGGCGTCGGGTGTCGGGAGGTCGGTCGTCCCACCGGTCCCGGCGAGCCCCTGGACGAGGTACGTGGCGCCTGCGGCGATCGTGCCCGTCAGGCGGGTGACGGCCCGGGACGTCCCGCCGGCGGAGGCGTACTGCACCGACCACGTAGAGAGGTCGACGGGCGTGGAGCCGACGTTCTGCAGCTCGATGAAGTCGTTCTTGAGGGTGGCGCCGGAGTTGCCGCCACCTCCGTAGACCTCGTTGATGACGACGCCGGTCGAGATGGCGGACGCGGCGGGTGCGAGCACCAGGCCGCCGGCGACGAGTGCCCCGACGGTCAGGCCCAGCACGGTGGCGCGGGGGGTTCTGCGTGTGGACACGGATCTCCTCGGCCGCTTCGTGGGCGGCCCGGTGGAGGGCAGGGACGTGACCGATCGTTACATCACTGTCCGCGGTTGCAAATGAACATTCAGTTACGGAGAGTGGTTCGCCACATAGCCGGGTCCCATCCGTGACCGAGGTCCCGAACGCCTCGCAGCGGTGGCCGCGGGCGGCCTCGTACGGTAAGGGCCTTCCCGAGGAATGAAGAGGTGTACCCGGTGAACCCGGAACGACCGCTGGATGACGTGTGGTTCACCCGAGATCTGCCGGTGCTGCGGGCCATCGCCCGGCTGGTGGACCGCTCCGAGCACGGGAGCTCGCCGTATCTACTGGGGGCCGTCGTGCCCGCGAGCGGCCTGCCGAAGGCCGAGGTCGTCGCGGCGGCGCAGGCACTGGCGGCGGCCGGCTACATCGAGCCGCTGACCAACCACGCGGGCGACATCGTCAGGATCACCGCGATCTCGGCCGAGGCGCGACGGCTGGCCGGCCTCTGGCCGACGCCGCAGGGGGAGTGGGACCGCCTGCTCGAACAGCTGACCGCCCGCGCCGCGCAGGCGCCCACGGAGGTCGAGCGGCATCGCTGGCGGGCGTTCGCCGACGCCGCGACGGCCGTGGGCCCGGACGACGGCGCGCTGCTCATGTCGGCGCTGATCGGCGGCTACGTCCCCCGCCGCCGCTGACCACCCACCGCAGGAAACGACAGCGCCCCCGCCCGGAAGAACCGGGCGGGGGCGCTGTGCTGATCAGGAGATCAGAGCGGCGTGACGTTCGCAGCCTGCGGGCCCTTCTGGCCCTGCTCGATGTCGAACGCGATCCGCTGGCCTTCATCGAGCGAGCGGTACCC